>JAUVHF010000076.1 GCA_030593425.1 Anaerolineales bacterium | reverse complement strand
CCCCCCTTGGTGTGGTAGCCACGATTGATATGACTGGGGTGGGTGGTTGGTGGGGCGTGAACACTTATAACCCTAGTGCAACCAGTGTTAAATTTCGTGTATTCTCCATCGATGGGGGGAACTGGAGCGATAGTTTGAATTTACGGGCCTTGGGTATTTGGGCTTAGTTGCTAGATGTCCCTACAGGATCCCGAGATCGTTGGCTCGGGATTTGAACTGCCCGATCCTGAGCCCCCGGCCCCTGACAGGCCAGGGGGGCAGGCCTTGGTTCTCATTGGGGCTTCATCGTGACGGGGTTTAAGAATCCGGCGGTTCCTTTTCCTCGCTGCTGTCCTCCGGTCCTGTAAGGAAAGGCCAGGCTCATAGGAGCGATGGGCGGGAGATAACATAATTCTCCCAGCGACCGAAGGGGAGGGAGGAGATGAGGAGGTGCATCTCCTGGATGGTGAACCCCCGCTCGTAGAGGAGGGAGACGGCCTCTGTGTTTATGCCCGGGACGCGAACGATGAAGGTATCCACACCTTGATCGGAGAGACGATCGATGGCGAACCCTAGAATGGGGCGCATATATTTACCTTTCAGCGTAGCCAGGGGACCTATATGGCCCTCATCGGAGAGATAGGCGTAAGCGATGGCTCTCTTCCTCTCCCTAAAGAGGTAACAGCGCATCTCTGGTGCTCCCAACCAGTACCGGTGATCTATGTGGCGCTTGGCCCCGCGGATCTTCTCATCGATCTCCCCCAGCATAGCCACCGTCTCTTCCGATAGCCCGGCCACTTGGAACTCAGGTGGCTCTGCCTCTCTCTGCTCCAGCCTCATAGAGATGATACTTCCTCTCATGCGAAGGACGGGGACGCGAGGGAACATCCCGTGTCGAGCGTATAGGGAGATGGAGGGCCAGTTAGAGGCATCGGCATAAGTGGCGATTATCTTTACCTCCTCCCGCGGGGCTCCTTGGAGGGTTCTGGCCAAAAGTTCCCCCCCGATCCCCTGGCCTTGGAACTCCGGGAGCACCATGAGGTGGGATAGGAACCAAAAGCCATCCCTGACAATGCTACAGGCGAAGCCGGCCAACTTTCCTCTCACCTCCGCTACCCAAAAGCCCTCATCGCTGGTGGCGAAAAAATGGTGCCAAAGAGGCAGATAATCCTCGAAATCTGCCTTTATCAAGGGGCGGCCCATCTGCAGGGCGAATTGATCCAACGCTTCCACCATAATGTGATGGGTGCCATCTAGGTCTCTCTCCTCAGCCAGACGATAGTTCACCTTCATCCTCGTAAGCCCTCCTGTCTATGGTCAGCCAACGATCCCTGGCCCAAGTCGTAGCAGGACGGGCTGACCATCCTGTAGGACGGAGAAAGGGGTAGCCCTCTTTATTATACTCCCCCCCCAAGGGGTGTCAATGCAAAGAGTTGCGTCTGGAATCTCTGCACTGGCGGAGAAGAGCAGACGCCCTTTTACTTTGAAGGGGGTGACAAGACCAGCCCCTGCCGCCGGCAGACACTCAACCCTTCGCCTGGGTCGGCAGCCGAACTTCTGCCGACTGGCGAGGGTTTGTGTCCTTTGGCAATGAAATGCCGCAGCCATCCCACTACAGCGGCCCGTGCTCGAGGGCACCCCTTCGCTGTAGCCCGAGGCTGGTGGAGCACATGGGAAGAGCCCCATATCTGGCGGCAGGGGCTGGACTAAACGCTAGGCTTTTGCCTGTTTCCAGACGCGTCGCTTCCAGTGGTAGAAACGAGGGACGAGTTTCTTCATCCCTAACTCCCGAAGTAGGGCGTCAGGTACTACCCTTCTATTCCGGGGAGACCAATCACCGGTGATGCAAGCCCTGATCCGGTCCGCTATCCAGCGGTCTAGTTCCCTGAACTGCTCGTCTGTGGTGCAGCGGCAGAAGGGTCGGGCCCAATCGTTGCCTCCGGGGTAGATGTAAACCCGGTTCACCCTTTCTATTACCCTTCGCAAAGCCTCTCGTCCCTCCGGCGTCTTCGGACTTTTCACTCTTTGGTAGCGGCTCCTCTTGGTTATCCTCCTTATCCGTCTCTTAAGGCGGTTGAGGGCATAGGGCCTTACGGCGATCTCCTTTCCCCTCACCCGGTAGCCCAAACATTCGAACTCCTCACCCGGTTCGAAGATACGCCCTTCAAGGGTCAGACGAAGATATTGGGACCTCTCTCTGAGGGTCCCTTGCGCCTCCTCGGCCTGGGCTCGGCTCTCAGCGAAGATGAAGATATCGTCTGCGTACCTCAGATATTTGAACTGCTCCAAAGCCTCATCGAGGGGTTTCAAATAGAGGTTGGCCAAGAAGGGGGTGAGGATTCCGCCCCGGGGCAACCCTACCGTTCGAGGGAGAAGTCTCCCCTCCCGGAGCCTAGGGTTATAGAGGTATTTGAGGTAGAGATCCAGGAGTAGCGGCTCGCTACTGAAGAGATCCTCCACCGCTTGAGAGATTATCCCTAAATCGACGGTGTCCAGGAAGGTTCGGAAGTCTCCCTTCACGACCCAGTACTCTTCCCCCTCTTTGATGTATCGGAGGGCTTGGCCAAAGGCGGTATAGTGGCTCCTCCCTGGCCGATACGAATAGCACCTTTCGCTGAGAACTCGGTCGAAGCGCCGCCCCACCACCTCGGCTACCGCCTTCTGAACTAGGGCATCGGCGAGGCTGGAACGACAGATCACCCTCTCATCTTCGCGACCCTGCTTGACCTTGGCATACTCAATGAAAGGGGAGAACTCGTACTTTCCGGCCAGAAGTAGCCCTTGGATGCGGCGCAGATTGGCCCTCTCCTGGCCGAGGAAACTCTCCATCGTCTCTCCATCAGCCCCAGGCCGGAAGTTGTAGCACCCCTTGAGGGGGTGGTAGTAACGTCGCCGGTAATTTTCGAGGACGGCCTGCAAGTGAGCCAACTTGGCGATGGCTGAGATGAGGCTCCTATTTCTCTCTTTCCAAGCGTTCTTCCATCTATAGTACTCGCCCACTAGGGACTTAAGCCCCAGTTCCTGCAGGGTGTAAGTGGGCAGGAGGCGATAATTACCCTTGTTCCATCTCTTGGTGGCGGCGGCCCTGACCCTATCCCTGATCCAGGAGTCGAGTTCTCGAAACTGATCATCGAAGTCGCATCTGGCGAAGTAGCGCACCCAGTTGTGCAGCGGCTGACCGGTGATCTCGCCGTTCACTCTGGCGCTGATTTCACGCAGGATGGCGCGTCCCTTTTCCGTGGTCAGATCAGCGCGTCGGACCCTTTTCCCCCGCTTTCGGCGGGTGGCCCTCCTGATCCGAGCCTTGAATTTAGCCAGGGCTCGGGGCCCTATCTTGACCCTTGCCTTGTCGAACTGGTACCCTAGGTGGACAAAGGGGGCACCAGGAGGGAGAAGCAGGCTCTTCTCTTGGTTCAAGGAGAGTCCCAGGTTGGCCGTGGTGGTGGCGATGATCCCTCTCACCTCTTGGGCCTCCTCCTCGCTTTGGCAGAAGACGATGATGTCATCGCAGTAGCGGAGATAGAGATGCTCCTTCATCTTAAGATCGAGGGGGCCAAGATAAAGGTTGGAGAGGAAGTTGGCAAGAGTGGTTCCCACCGGTATTCCTCTGGTACGGGGAAGGAGGCGACCGTTCACCGCTCTGGGAGCCTCCAGGTATCGTCGATAGAGGTTATAGATGGGGGAAGAGGGCAAAAGATCCCTTAATTGAACCAGAAGCCTCTCCTGCTCTATGTTCTCAAAATATGAAGCGATATCCTCCTTGACTACCCAATACTCCCTCTGGCGGTGGCATTCGACGATCCGGCCGATAGCCTGGTTTATGTTGGGCGCACGGCGACCCACTCGGAAGGAGTAGCAGTTGGGGGCTAGAGATGAGTCGAACTCCGGCTCTACGATGAGGGCCAGGGCTTTCTGAACCATGGTATCCCGCAGGGTGGCTCGAGAGATGGTCTTCGCCTTGCCTCCCCAGGTGAAGATATCCACCTCCATGAAGGGGGAGAATCGATAGGTGTCTGATAGGAGAAGCCCTCGTATCTCTTGCAGGTTTCTTCCTAAGTCCTGCGAGAACCGCTCCAGGGTCTCCCCATCGACGCCTGGTTTGAAGCCGTTACGGCGATGCCTTCTTTGCAGATAGCCGACCACCCGAAGGAGATGGTCCTCATCCGCCACCCTTTCCAGGAGTTCCATGCCTTATGTCCTTGCTACCCTGGATAATCCGAGGAGACTCTATGACAGAGGAAAGTGGTCGAGGTATATGGGGCTTGCTGCCAGCGATGCTGGCACGAAAAGGATCTCGCCGGGGCCGCCCGTGTCCGAGGGCCAAGATGGCCCTGGCCTACTGCAGCCAGGAGACAGGCCCAGGCCCGATCCTCGTAGGACACCTGAGGGGATCCTCAGAGCTGGCAGCAAGCCTCAAACCTTCCTACAGGATGGTCAGATCGTTGCCTGTCCCGGCGATGACAGGCCGGGGGCTGACCATACATGAAAGTGTAGTTTACCCTTGTCCTATTGTCAAGGGTTAGGTGGGGGGCTCTCTCCTACAGGATACTGAGATCGTTGGCTCAGTATCGGCTGACCATTCGCCGCCATTTCACGAGAGCCGTCGCTCCCCCCAGGATGAGGAAGGCTCCAAAGAGAGCCCCTTCCAAGAGCCTGAGGGCAGGGAGGAGAGCGAAAAACCTCTCTGCTCTCGCCCCTTCTGGGATGGGTGAGGGAAGGGGAGGTTCGGCGGCCGCCACCAACTCGGAGGTGGGGGTGGGCTCGGGAGAGGGGAGCGCGGTGCCTAACCTTTCGGCTGGCGGGGTGGCTTCGGCGGGAGGGGCTGGCGGTTCTTCCACCTTCTGAGCCTCCATGTCTAGGGCCTCTCTAGCGGGAGGAGCCTCTACGGGCACCTCTATCTCCGCCTCTGGGGCCTCGATGGTAGCCTCTAGGGCCATCGGCTCGGGGGCGGGGGCGGCCATCCTAGGAGCCCATAGGTATTGAAACCCCAAGTCTCCTGTCAGAAGGACGATGAGAAGGAATGCAGCCAAGGCGGTGGCCCCCCTGAGATAAACGTATCCCCAGGCCCATGGCCGTTCCGGCACCACCAGGTGGCTGATGGTGAAGGAACGGGGAGGCGATACGGCGGGCAGTTGCCGCACCAGGTTCACCGTCTGACGGAGGGTTTCCAGGTCTTGCGTACAGGCCGAGCACAAGCGGAGATGCTTCTCCACCAGGGTGGCTTCCTTAATGGAGAGTTCCCCGTCTATGTAGGCGGAGAGGAGTTCTTCCACCCTTTCGTGTTCTGAACGCTTGAACCTCTTGAACATCTTTCTACTCAACTATTGTAAGGCCGTTAAGTGCGGTCCTCAACCTTTAGACGGTATTGAGGGGGCAAAAGTTCCCCTTGGGCCAGAAGATAGTCCCGAAGGCTGGCCCGGCCACGGCTGAGACGGGATTTCACCGTCCCCAGGCTGGTACCCATCACCTCCGCTATCTCCTGATAACTCAACCCTTGGATGTCGGAGAGGACTAGGGCTGTCCGTTGTTCCGGGGGTAGGGTAGCCAAGCCTCGCTGGATTGTGCGACCCAGTTCCTGGCGGAGGGCGTACTCCTCCGGCTCTTCATCCTCTGCCCAAGGGGGTGCGGTATCCAGATATGACGCTTCTAAGGAGGTGGTTGGCTGGCGCTTCTTTCGGCGGAGTTGATCGTAACAGGTGTTGGTGGCGATGCGAAGTAACCAGCCTTTGAAGGAGCCGCCACGGAACTTACCGATCGCCTTATAAGCGGAGAGGAGAGCGTCCTGGCTGGCGTCGCTGGCCGCCTCCTCATCGCCCAGGATGCGATAGGCGACGTTATAGATCGCACTCTGATAGAGGCGTACTAGTTGATCGAACGCCTGAGTGTCGCCTTGGCGGGCCGCAGCGATGAGGGCCGCTTCCTCCATCCTCTTCACTTGACTTCCCGGGACTCTTGTCCTATACTCATAGGCGCATGGGGCCGAAGTGGCGGAACAGGCAGACGCGACGGTCTCAAAAACCGTTGAGGGCAACCTCATGTGGGTTCGAGTCCCACCTTCGGCACTTCTATTATATAGGAGGGCCCCTCTGTTCGCAAAAGGTAGTCGCCAAATTCCGCGGTCTGTCCTTTTCTTGAGATAATGGCTCCCGGACGCAAGTTCGCTTTTGGGATATTGCTCTTCGGCTTGAGCCTGGGGCTAGGGTTGTTTGTGGGCTGGGTGCTCTGGCCGGTCCATTATTATGACACCGACCCTTCAGACCTCCGTTGGGAGCATAAAGAGGGTTACATCGTCTTGGTGAGCGCTTCTTACGCCCTCCATAACGATCTGGCTCAGGCTAGGGCTCGCTTGGAGGAGTTAGAGGAAGAAGATATTGGCTCCGTGGTGGCCGAACTGGCCAGGCAGTATATGATAAGGGGAGAGGAGCCAGAGGTGACCCGCGACCTGGTGAAGTTGGCGCAGGATCTGGGCACGTCTGCCTCGCCAGAACTCATCGCTTATGTGGCTACCTCCACCCCCACCCCTACTGAGACGCCCACTCCCACAGCGACCCCCACTTCCACGCCCACGGCCACGCCGACGGAGACGCCCACTACGACACCCACCGAGACCCCTGTGCCCACTCTTACCCCGACCTCGACGCCTACAACCGCTCCTACACCCACTGGCACCTCTATTCCCACCGCCACTTCCACTCCTACCCTCACTCCAACATCCACTCCTACGGCAACCGAGACACCAACCCCTATCCCTACATCCACACCGGTGCCGGTGAGGGTCTACGATCAGTATGGCAATGAGCGAGACTTGAACTGGGTCTGGGAGAGATATGGTAGTTGGATAGAGGGGGCAAGCCCACCCCCTGGTGGTTCGGCATACCGGATTGTGGAGTTGAGGGAGAGGACGGGCCCCAGTAGCCTCGATGCATATGTCATAGATGCAAACGGTGCCCGTGTTCCTGGAGTCCGGGTGCGATGTTGGTGGACTGATGGGGAGGATGTGCAGGTCACTAATGCGGAAGGCAGGGTAGGGTTCGGCATGGGAGTTTATGGTGGTGGTTACCAGATTGAGGTCGCGATGGAAGGTGTGCCTTCTGATATCGCCTGGAACCTAGGGATGTTGGGCGGTACCGAGCATACACATTTGGATACCTACTTTCGATTGGTGAGATGAGGGAGCCTAGGGCGGTAAGGGATGCTATGAGTGACTAGGAGATGGGGAATC
>JAUVHF010000216.1 GCA_030593425.1 Anaerolineales bacterium | reverse complement strand
GATACGGCCATAAACCCCGGAAACAGCGGCGGCCCTTTGGTCAATATGCGAGGCGAGGTGATAGGGATCAACACCTTGGCAATGGATTACACCCGCTCCGGCAGGCCGGTCAGGGGCCTCAACTTCGCTATCGCTTCCAGTCACGCCAAGCCTATCATCGAGAGGCTGGCATCGGGGGAAAACGTGCTCTGGATCGGGGCCAACGCCATAACTAACGATGCAGACGTGGCCTGGCACTTCGATTTGCCGGTGGATGATGGTCTCTTCGTATACGGCGTGTCCGCTAACAGCCCAGCGGATGAGGCAGGCATCGGGCCCGGCGATGTGCTGATAACGATGAAGGGGATCAACATCTACACCATGGCCGATGTCTGCGACATTCTCAGAACCAACCCCGAGGGCAACCCCGTCGCCGTACAAGTGATGCGGGGCACCAAGGTCCTGGAAGGCGAGATTTGGGGAGAGAAGTTGAGTGTGACCAGTGAGCTAGGCCCTACCATCGGTCCCCTCGCTTTCGCAGAAGCAGCGGATGAGAACAACAATTGCATCAGCCCGGCAACTAGCTTCCCATCCGGTACCCCTCAAATCTATACCTGCTTTAGCTATAGCGGCATGCAAGATGGCATGGCGGAGCGCATGGTTTGGCTGCGCGACGGACAGATTCTCCAGGAGAGTAGTGAGACTTGGGACGGCGGCGAAGAGGGTAACTGGTGGTGGCGGTGGGGTCCGCAGGGGGGATACACACCTGGCAACTACGAGGTGCAGCTCTATCTGGAAGGCCAACTGGCGCAAAGTGGCACTTTCACCGTTACAGGCATTGAGGTAGGCCCTACCCCGGAAATGGTTCTTCTCTATTCCGATGATTTCAGCGATCCCTCCAGTGGCTGGACGGTCTCCTCCGATGAGGATGTCGAAAAGGGCTACTCCGGCGGCGAATACTATATCCTGGTCAAGAAGCCCATTTGGGTCGCCTGGGCCTATCCGGGCCGCACCTTCACCGATTTCAGGTTGGAGGTGGATGCTCGAAAGGTAGCAGGACCAGATCTTGACGAGTTTGGAGTGGTAGTCCGCCGCCGTGATAACGATAACTTCTATATGTTCGTAATTACGAGCGACGGCTACTATGGAGTGTGGAAATTTGTCAATCGTGAGTGGGAACGTCTGGTCAACTGGAAGACCTCTCCTCACATCAACCCAGGCCAAGGCACCAACCATCTTACGCTCATAGGCCAAGGTCCCAACTTCAGCTTCTGGGTGAACGGCGAGCATTTGGTTGATGTCACGGACGCTTCATTTGCTGAAGGGGATATCAGCCTCGTCGCAGGCACATACGATGAGGGAGGTGTGAGGATCCACTTCGATAACCTGGAGGTGTGGGGTTCCACCCCTCTACCTGGCGCAGAGGCAAGCCCCACTCCTCCTCCAGGTACCCCGACCAGCACTCCGATCCCACCGATCCCCACACCCACCCTCTCAGATGCACAGCAGGCCTTACTGGACCGGGTACAATGGCGTTCGAACAACGGCACACCGATCTTTGCCTATTACACCGACCAGCCGCCGACTCTGGATGGCTACCTTGACGAGTGGACCGGGACTCTCTATGCCGTCGACTACGTCGTCACCAAACCGGAAAACTGGTATGGACCCACCGATTTGAGCGCCACTTTCTACATCGCCTGGGACGAAGAGCATCTGTACTTGGGCATTGAGGTTCTCGATGACCAGCACGTCCAGGCATCCGGTGGCAAGATGCTGTACCAAGGCGACGACATAGAGCTCCAACTCGACGCTAACCTGTTGGAGGATTTCAAGGAGACGAAACTAAGTGACGATGACGGACAAGTGGGGCTGACGGTCCGGGATTTGCTGTCCCGGGAGTACGAGGCCTACATCTGGCAACCACCCTCGCTGGAAGGGTCCCTTGACGTCGCCTTGGCAGCCCGGCCGACAGCCAGCGGGTACGTGCTGGAGACAGCGTTGCCCTGGTGGGCGTTGAACCTCTCCCCTCGTGTCGAGACACCTTATGGTTTCTGCCTCAGCCTAGCCGACAATGATTCCCCTGGCACCGTTGTCCAGGAGAGTATGGTCTCTACCGCTCCCCTACGCCAGTGGGGCGATCCCACCACCTGGGGTACGCTGATCCTGGTCGACTGGTAGGGATTGGATTGGGAGCCGGTGACGTGGATGGAGATACCCCCCCTGGGCTGCCAACTCCTCGTAGACCTCTAGGAACTGGCCAGGGGAGGGCTGGGAACTCTTGGGGACCTCATCATCCTCCAACATGCGACGGTACATCTCCTGGTGGGTGATCTCCACCCCATCCAGGTAGGTCTCGTCGCCGAAGTGGATGAGCGCCGGGACCACTATGATCCCATATCTCTCCACCAACTCCGGAGGGAGATCACAGGTACTATCAGTTACTATCCTCAGTTGCCCCCCCATATTGAAACCATTATATCACGCTTGTATCACGCTCCAGATCAGCCGGCAATCAGATTTAACAACTAGAAAAATTCCTCCACAATTTCTGGTTACAGCCCTCTTCGGCTTGCAGATAGATGAGAATACCCTAGTACCAAATACCCACTTCAGATTCTTTGAAAGTATGGTATAATTTTGATGTTTTAAGACGCGTAGCGGAGGAGGAAGAGATGAAGAGAGTGCTTTTCTTGGTAGCCATCCTGGTGGCCAT
>JAUVHF010000166.1 GCA_030593425.1 Anaerolineales bacterium | reverse complement strand
GATACGGCCATAAACCCCGGAAACAGCGGCGGCCCTTTGGTCAATATGCGAGGCGAGGTGATAGGGATCAACACCTTGGCAATGGATTACACCCGCTCCGGCAGGCCGGTCAGGGGCCTCAACTTCGCTATCGCTTCCAGTTACGCCAGACCCATCATCGAGAGGCTGGCATCGGGGGAAAATCTCTACTGGATTGGGGCCAACGCCTTTACCAACGACCCCGAGGTGGCAGACTACTTCGATCTAGCGGTTGAGGCGGGACTCTTCGTCTACGCCGTGTCCGACGGCAGCCCGGCGGCTGAGGTGGGTATGGAGACGGGCGATGTACTGGTGACGATGAAGGGGATCAACGTCTACACTATGGCCGATGTGTGCGACGTTCTCAGGTCGAATCCCGAGGGCCAGGCCATCCCGGTCCAGGTAATACGGGGCACGGCAGCCCTGGAAGGCGAGATCTGGGGCGAACCTTTGAGCGCCAAATTCTCTCTAGCCCCTGAGTGGGTCACCTACACCCGCCAGGACCTCTACTTCTCCCTAGCCGCCCCTGGTGACTGGGAGATCTCTGAGGATGACACCGGGGCCACCTTCTCCCGGGGCAAGAGCTTCTTTACCATCCTCGCCCTGACCCTGGAGGACCCCACCGCAGAGGAGGCGAACCAATCGGCGATCGATTACGTCCTGGACTACTACGCGGATCTAGACCCTGATTTCATCTACAGTGAGGTCTACGCCTTCCCCCTGGGTGATATGGAGGGCCTGACGGTAGATTACGAGTACGTGGACGAGGATGGTAGCCTCACGGATGGCTCGGCGATCGTGGCCACCTCTGAAGGCATTACTTACCTAGTGGAGATCGGGGCCCTGGAGCAAGATTACGAGGCTGAGTTGGAAATTTTCAACGAGATGCTCTTCAGCCTGGAGTTGTTCCCCGCGGCCGCTCCTCCCTCGTCCACCGCGGAGCGCCTCATAGACACCTTCGATGACAACAGAAACAGCTGGGGCGAAGGGGAGGATGAGGCTGGCAACACGATCACCGTCGCAGAGGGAGCCTATCACATCGTCTCCATCTACGAGGAAGGGGGCGATAATTTCCTTTTCGGCACCAGCGGGGTTGGGCCCTTCGCCAACTTCGATCTGGATGCGGATGCCACCCAGGTGGAGGGTACCGATAACAACGAGATCGCCGTCGTCTTCGGGGTGCAGGATCTGGCCAACCTCTATGAGTTCGCCATCTCCGGCGATGGGTATGTGGCTTTGGGACGATACGTGGAAGGGGCGTTCGAGTCCATCCAGGAGTTCACCCGCTCTGAGACTATCATCCAGGGCAACGCCACTAACCATATCCGGCTCATCGTGGAAAACGGCAACCTCACCGCCTACGTCAACGGCCAGTTGGCGCTCACCAGTTTCGTGGGCGAGTATGAGTCTGGCTATATCGGCTTCGGGTGCGGGCCCTTTGAGGAGCCGGGCACGCATTGCGCCTTCGACAACCTCGATCTGTTGGCCCTGCCATAGGCCCCCGGGGGCCTCGCTGGCTAGGGAGAATGAAGGGGAGCGGTCTTTCACTGCTCCCCTTTTCTAGATTGCTGCCTCAGCGCTACTCTGAGCCTTCTTTCTCTTCCTCGCACCAGCAACACCAGGGGGCCATCTCACCCCAGAAGCCCCGACCAAAGCCGAAGCCGAAAGGATGAAAGCGGCGGCTGCGGAATTTGCGCCACCGGAGACCAGAGAACATCTCCTTCATCTTCTCCTTGTCGCCCTTGATCTCGATAACGAGTGGCCCCTCACCCCCCAAGGGCGAAGTTGGCTAGAGAGATTAGGCGATGCCAAGTGGCTCTAAAGGGGGGAAAATAGACTTGACTGGGGGTCGGAGGGATAGCGGAGATCTACGAGCCCGAGGCCAAGCACGTGAGGGATATCTTCGAGTGGTACTCCTCCGGGCGATACGCGTCGGAGGACATCGCCGTCAGGTTGAACCAAGGAGGCGTGAGGACCCGCCTCGGGAACCCCTGGTCAGATCGGACGGTGATGATCGTGGTCAATAACGTCTTCTACCTGGGCAAGGTACGACACCGAGATCACGTCTATCCTGGTCAGCACCCGGCCATCATCTCCCAGGAGCTCTTTGACACCTGTCAGGAGATCCGCCAGAAGCGAATCAGGAGGCCACGAAGTGAATCCACCAAGTTACGGGTCTACCCCCTGAGCGGCATCCTGCGTTGTCACCTGTGCAAGAACCGTCTCCATGCCCTGTCCATTGTGGACTACTCCTACTACCGCTGCCGGACAAGGAGATTCGGGGCTGAGTGCCCAGGGTCGGGGAAGAGCGTTCGCGCTGACTTCATGCAGCAGGAGATGGGCAAGATTTTGAAGGGCCTGAAGCCCCCTGAGGGCTGGAGGGTGGTGATCCTGGAGCATCTCCAGGTGAAGGGTGAGGACGTGGAGAGGTATCAGCGGGAGAAGGGCCGGCTGGAGGAGAAGCTGCGACGGGTCCGGCAGATGTATCAGGAGGTGGAGGTCGGCGAGTTGGAGTACAGGAAGGAGCTGGCGGCGACGAAGGAGAGGCTGGCCTCCTTGAACCCGCCTGAGGAGATGAGGGCCGATGAGGTTCTTCGGGCCGGGTCGTACTTGGAAAGTTTGGGCCCCGCCTGGGCGGCAGCCATGCCTGAGGAAAGAAAGCAAATCTATCGACTGATCTTGGAGGTGGTGTATGTGGACGTCCTGGAGAAGAGGCTGATGGAGGTGGTGCCGAAGGGGGCGTTTGTGCCGTTGTTTGGGGAGGGGAATCTGGGATGACAGATATTGACACACGTGATAACCACCACCACCAATAGCGCCGCCGACATTGGGGGGTGGTGCTGGTGGTGATAATGATCATCATGATATTGGCGACGGCGATGTCGGCGGCGGTGGAGGCGGAGGCGGAGGACATGGCAGTGGCGGTGGATATGGTCATGGCTTAGGACATGGTGGTGGTGGATGTGGTGATGGCGTAGGAGGTGATCGTCGTGACGCCGACCACGGCGCCGGTTGGTTGCTCGTCGTCGGTGGTGGTCGGTGGCTGGCTGATGGAGACCACCAGGACGATCATGACTAAGGAAGACACTCTCCGTTATTTCCTACAAATCCAATAGAGACTTGACTTATTGGAGAAAAACGGATAAAATTCCAATAAGCAGTAGCGTTATTGGAAAAACGGACAATAAGGACAAGTCCAAGTGAAGCCAGAAGATTTTGCAAACAATACAGCTGGGCAATGCAAACGGGCGCGGCAAGGCTACTGGGCCTTCGTCCCCAATCCGTTGCCCCCGAAACTTGACTATCCGTCATCCTTGGTGCGCCTTCTGACGGACGCAAACTGGGCTTTGGGCGAGCTGGCCGGGGTTGGAAGGCTACTTCCCAATCCGCATCTTCTGATCGCTCCTCACATCAGGCGGGAGGCGCTACTAAGTTCCCGAATAGAGGGTACACAGGCAACCCTGGACGAACTATTTCTGTTCGAAGCGGTTCCTCCCAGGGCAGATCCAGGGCCGGACTTGCGGGAAGTGATTAATTATATCCGCGCCATGGAGTACGGACTCGAGCGGCTGAAAACATTGCCCATCAGTGGTCGACTGGTGCGGGACATTCACAAGCACCTCGTGGAGGGCGTACGGGGAACCCATTCCACGCCCGGGAAATTTCGCACGACGCAGAACTGGATAGGGCCACCCGGTTGCACGCTCAACGACGCGACTTTCGTTCCCCCTCCGGTGCAGGATATGAAAGATGCTTTTAGCGACTGGGAGAAGTATCTCCACTCCGAGGCAAGCGAGCCACTACTCGTGCAGTGTGCACTGATGCACTACCAGTTTGAGGCGATACATCCCTTCCTCGATGGCAATGGACGTGTGGGAAGGCTATTGATAACGTTCTTCATGTGCGAGCGCGGATACTTGCCACAACCCTTATTGTATCTCAGTGCCTATTTTGAGCGGAATCGAGCTGAGTACTAT
>JAUVHF010000144.1 GCA_030593425.1 Anaerolineales bacterium | reverse complement strand
CCTGCCTCGCTACCCGGCCATTACTCAGGATATAGCCTTAGTGGTGGATGAAGGGATACCGGCTGGGAAGGTATACCAACTCATCATGGAGGCAGGGGGCGCGCTTCTGACTGAGGCCAGACTATTCGATCTATACCGGGGAGCCCCCATTCCTCAGGACAATAAGAGCCTAGCCTACTCCCTCACCTACAGGGCCCCTGATCGCACCCTCACCGCCGAGGAGGTGGTGAAGATACAGGAGCGGATCGTGAGGCGTCTCTACGAGGCGATAGGAGCGCGACTACGAGAGTAAAGAGAGGAGAGGACCATGAACTGGTTCGATCTCGTCCTTGTGGTTCTAGTTTTGGTAGGCGTTATCGTGGGCTACATACAAGGGCTGCTCCGCCAATTGACCGGCCTCTTGGCCCTCTACATCGGACTGGTGATGGCTTCCTATTTTCATGGGGCCGTGGAGAGATGGATCGATTTCTTCGCTCCTAAAATGGCCGATGTGGCCCAAGAATCTTTAGCCTTTTTGGGTATCCTGGCCCTGGTTTACGTGACTTTACATTGGTTGGGCCGGCAGGCCTTTCCGGAGACCAGGCTGGCGACACTGGGGTTTTTGGATCAATTGGGCGGGATGGTGATAGGGTTTCTGGTGGTGGGTGTACAGATCGGGGTAGGGGTCTTGATCTTGAGGTTTCTGAGCGGAGTATCGTGGATAGGGGGAGATACGGTTCGCTTGGCCTTCGTCCAGGCGATTGAAGCCTCCCCTCTAGTGCTGGCTTTCCAGACCTATCTCGCCTTTGTGGCTCGTACCCTTCTCCCTTGGCTCCCCGCTGGCCTGCCTACCTTCTTCTATCTCCTATGAACGCCAGATCGTTGCGGGCTCTAGAGTTTTCCCAGATCCTCCACCGTCTGGCAGAGTACGCCTCCTTCTCCCTGGGCAAGGAGTTGGCGTTGCGCCTTCGCCCCACAACTGACGAGGAGGAGGTGAAGCGGCGGCAGCAGGAGACAACGGAAGCCAGGTCTCTTCTGGAGATGGAGTCCCACTTCACGGTTGGTGGGGCGAAGGATTTGTGCCCTCATCTCAAGAAGGCGGCTATCGAGTCTCCTTTGACCCCTGCCGAACTCCTAGATATTCGGGAGAGTATAGCCAGTGGAGTTGCTCTCCGCCGGCGGTTATACTCCTTACGCCATCTCTTCCCCACCTTGGCGGAGATAGCCCAAGGGATCGAGGAGTGCTCCGCTCTTTTGGGCGAGATACGCCGCTCTATCAACGACCGGGGAGAGGTGGTAGATGGGGCCAGCCCGGCTCTAGCCAGGATACGGCGAGAACTCCACCAGGTACATGAGAGGCTTCTTTCCCAGATGGAGCAGATCGCATCCTCTCCAGAGAACGCTTCCTTCCTGCAAGAGCCGATGGTAACCCAACGCTCAGGACGGTATGTGATCCCTCTCAAGGCCGATTTCAAGGGACGGATCCCAGGGGTGGTGCACGATCAATCGGCCAGCGGAGCCACCCTCTTCGTTGAGCCCTTAGCCACCTTGGAGTTGAACAATCAGTGGCGGCAACTGCAACTAGAGGAGGAGAAAGAGAGGGAGCGGATTCTCAAGGGGCTCACCGCCCGAGTGGCTGAGGAGATACCGGCTATCGAGGGGACACTTAAAGCCTTGGCCTGGTTAGATTTGTCCCTGGCCAAAGGCAGATATAGCACCAGCCTCTCCTGCGTGGAGCCAAGGTTCATCCCCTTTCGCTCTCCCAAAGGCGAACTTTTACACCCCGGTTCCACACTCCGTTTGATCCAAGCACGCCATCCTCTCCTCCCCCCCGAAGAGGTGGTCCCTATCGACATCCATACCAGCGACGATTTCTTCATCTTGGTTATCACGGGCCCCAATACCGGAGGGAAGACCGTCTCCCTCAAGACGGTAGGGCTCGTAGCCTTAATGGCTCAGTCGGGCTTGCATATCCCGGCTCAGGAGGCGGAACTCTCCATCTTCGAGGGGGTCTACGCCGATATCGGCGACGAGCAGAGCATAGAACAGAGCCTCTCTACCTTCTCCTCCCATTTGACTAACATTGTGACCATCCTAGCCCGAGCCAATGAGAGGTGTTTGGTGTTGCTCGATGAGTTGGGGGCTGGCACGGACCCAGTGGAGGGTTCAGCCCTGGCGCGAGCCATCTTGGATCATCTCCGCCACCGAAAGATCACCTCCTTCGTGGCCAGCCATTACTCTGAATTGAAGAGTTATGCCCACATCACCCCTGGGGTGGAGAACGCCTCTGTGGAGTTCGATCTAGAGACCCTGGCTCCTACCTACGTGATGAGCATCGGCCTCCCCGGGCGGAGCAACGCCCTAGCCATAGTCACTCACTTGGGACTCGATGAGGGGGTGGTGAGGGAAGCGAGGAGGCTCATCTCCCGGGAGGATCTGGAGGTAGAGAGGTATCTGGACGATATAAGGAGAGCCCGCGAGGAGACGTTGGCGGCAGCCCAAGCGACGAAGACCGCAAGGGAAGAAGCCGAGAGGAAGGAAAGGGAAGTAGCGGAGGAACTCAAAGCCTTAGAGGGCTCCCGCCGAGAGGTCATCAATGAGGCTCGGAAGCAAGCGCGGGGAGAGTTAAGGGAGGCGAGAAAGGAGATCCGCCACTTAGTAGCAGAGGCGAAAAAGAAGGCCACGTCGGTTGAAGCAGAGGCCAAACTGACCGAGTTGGAGGAGAAACTGGAGCCTCTTCCACCGGTTAAGAAAGGGCCTCCGCTGGGCGAACTGAAGGTCGGTGAGACCGTATGGGTGGAGGGGTTGGGTAGAGAGGGAGAGGTGGTGGGTCTGGAAGGTGACCAGGTGGAGGTGCAGGTAGGTCCCTTCCGGGTGAAGGCCAATATGGAGGATCTGGCAGCATCCGTAAAGGATCCCGAGGGAAGGGAAGGCCCTCCCAGGGAAGGAATCCCGGGCTCGATCTCTCTTCTCCTTTCTCAGCCGGTGCCTGATTTTCTGGACTTGAGGGGGGATAAGGCCCAGGAGGCGCTTTGGCGGCTGGATAAGTATCTAGATGAGGCTTTCCTTAGCGGATCGCCCTCTGTGCGTATCGTCCATGGCAAGGGGAAAGGGACCCTGCGCCGTCTAGTGCGCCAGGCGGTAGAAGGCCACCCCTTGGTGGTCTCCTATCGTTCCGGGGAGGCGGACGAAGGCGGCGATGGGGTCACCGTAGTCCGGCTGGTGGAGAGTTAGGAGTGAGAGCCCTTGCCTAACATGGCCACCTATCTTTTCCCCTCTACTCCTCAATAAGGCTAGCCCTCTCTAGCCGTTTAGGGTGCCATCTGGTATAATAGCCCTAGAGATGAAGGTACTCCTCATAAACCCCAAGGCTAACTTGCCCATAGAGGTGCGTACCAGCCCTCCCTTAGGCTTGGCCTACCTAGGGGCCGTCTCTGAGCAGCGGGGGGATGAGGTGCGGATCCTCGACATGGAGGTGGAGGAGTCGCCTCTAAGCCTGGTTCTCAGAGAAGAGAGACCTGATCTGGTAGGGATAACGGCCAACACCATCCAGATCAAGGCGGCTTGGCGGGTGGCCCAGGAGATAAAGGCGGAGATGGCTGTCCCCATCGTCCTGGGGGGGCCACACCCCACGGTGCTTCCCGAAGAGTCGGCCCAACGGCCGGAGGTGGATATCGTGGTTCGGGGCGAGGGCGAGGCTACCTGGGTCGATCTTTGCCCAAGGTTGGAGGCGGGGGCCTCGTTGGAAGAGGTGGAAGGGATCAGTTATCGCCAGAATGGGAGGGTGGTCCACAACCCCGATCGCCCCCCCATAACCGATGTAGATAGCCTCCCCTTTCCAGCCCATCACCTCTTCAAGATGGAGCACTACACCAACCTCCAGCCCACGCTAGATACCGTCGAGGGGAAAAGTCTCAGCATCATAACCTCCCGTGGTTGCCCTTACCGTTGTACCTACTGTTCCCAGATCTTGCCCCGGGTCTGGCGGATGCGCTCGCCGGAGAATGTGGTGGCTGAGTGGAGCTGGTTGGTGAAGGATCTGGGCGCAAAGGAGATCGGCGTATTAGATGACTCCTTTAACATCGATCGCCAACGGGTTCTGGCCATCTGTGATCTTCTCATCTCCGAAGGGCTAAATCATGTGCCCTGGATAATGATCAACGGCATCCGGGCTAACCTGGTGGATGAGGAACTCCTGGGCAGGATGCGAGAGGCGGGTTGCATCCGTACCGCTTTTGGGGTGGAGAGTGGGAATCAGGAGATCCTAGATACCGTTATCGATAAGCGCCTGACCCTGAAGGAGATCCGGGCCGCCTTCAAGGCGGCAAAGAGCGTGGGGATGGAAACCATAGGCTTCTTCATCATCGGCCTGCCGGGGGAGACAGAGGAGACGATAGAGGATACCATCCGCTTCGCCTGTGAACTGGACCCCTTGGTGGCCAACTTCTCTATGGCTACCCCCTTCCCCGGCACCGAGATGAGAGAGGTTGTCTTGGAGAAGGGGAGGCTTCTGGCCCAAGATTGG
>JAUVHF010000189.1 GCA_030593425.1 Anaerolineales bacterium | reverse complement strand
ACGAATTAGTGGGAGATGTCACCGCTAACAGCGTGAAGATGACCCAGAGCGGGGCCCAGACCATCAAGGCCCAAGAGGTTCGCCTTCACCAATCGGGTGCCCAGTCGATCGAGGCGGAGAAGGTGACCATCCAGCAAGGTGGCGCTCAGTATATCCAAGGTGGAGAGGTAAACCTGAGTCAGGGTGGGGCTTTGGTTGTACGAGGCGAGAGGATCGCTCTCGAGCGTTCGGGAGCGCTCGTACTCTCTGGGCAGGAGGTGGAGGTAAACCAAGGCGGCGCTGGGGTCCTGGTAGCGGGGAAGATCAAAGCCGATGAGGTCAGAAGCATATTTATTGCCAGTGGCCCCATTGAGGGTTCAGTGACCACTATGCTAGATCAGAAATCAGCCCTGGCCTTGGGTGCTGCTCTGGGTGCTAGCCTCGCCTTCATCTATGCTTTAAGGAGCATATTCGCCGGGAGAGATTGATGGAAGAGATAGAATTGAGGGCCCAGAAGCGGGAGGTCATTGGCAAACAGGTGAAGCAACTGCGACGGCAGGGACTCGTCCCCGCCATCCTCTACGGCCATAAGACGGAGCCCCTCCCTTTACAGGTCAAAAAGCGAAGCCTACGACGGGTCCTAGAGCGGGTGGGGAGCCACCATCTGATCACCCTTCGGGTAGGAGACGACAATCAGCCAAGGATGACCCTGGCTCGCGAGGTGCAGTTAGACCCCATCACTCACGCCCTCCTGCATGTGGATTTCTATGAGGTGGTGATGACAGAGAAGATCACCACGGAGGTCCCTCTGGTCTTCGTGGGCCAGTCTCCCATGATGGAGAAACGAGAGGGCGTCCTCGTTCGCGGACTCGATTCCGTGGAAGTGGAGTGCTTACCCTCCAACCTCATAGAGTCGATAGAGGTGAACCTAGAGGATCTGGTGGAGATAGACCAGGCTATACTGGTGGGCGACCTTACAGTTGATGCCGACGTGGAGATCCTCACCGATAGGGAGGAGGTGGTAGCCCAGATCTTGCCTCTTAGAGTGGAGGAGGAGGTAGTGGAGGAGGTAGTAGAAGAGGTGGTGCCCAGCGAGGTGGAGATCATATCCCGAGAGAGAGAAGAGGAGCCTGCCGAGGAAGCCTCTGAAGAAGAGTGAGCCTGGGACGAGGAGTGGAAAGGGGCGGGCTAGCCCGCCCCTTTTTTGCTGATGGTTCTTGTGGTATAATTGCCCAGAAGCACCATCTTATACGGAAAGGGCAGTTAGAGAGGAGAAATCCGTGTTTAACCCCTTGAACGCCATCTTGGGCCTTTTCTCCCGCGATATCAGCATCGACTTGGGAACCGCCTATACCTGGGTTTTGGTGCGAGGCCAGGGGATCGTCATCAACGAGCCCTCCGTGGTGGCTATAGAGACGAAGACCAAGAAGATCTTGGCCATCGGCCAGGAAGCGAAAGAGATGGTGGGGCGGACCCCGGCCAACATCGTGGCTATCCGTCCCCTGAGGGATGGTGTCATCTCCGATTTCGACATCACCGAGCGAATGCTCCACTACTTTATTCAGAAGGTACACGAGAAGGTATTCCTTCCCATCCCCCGACCCCGGGTGGTGGTCGGTCTCCCCAGCGGGGTCACCGAGGTGGAGAAGCGAGCGGTGCACGATGCCTGTATCAGCGCTGGCGCCCGAGAGGCCTATCTCATCGAGGAGCCGATGGCGGCCGCCATCGGAGCGGGGCTGCCCGTGAACGACTCAGTGGGAAGCATGGTCATCGATATCGGTGGTGGCACCTCGGAGATAGCGGTCATATCTCTGGGCGGCATCGTGGTCTGCACCTCCATCCGTGTAGCAGGGGATGAGATGGATGAGGGGGTAGTCCAATACGCCCGTCAGAAATATAACCTCCTCATCGGAGAGAGGACAGCAGAGAGGGTGAAGATTGCCATAGGCTCCGCTTATCCCCTCCCAGAGGAGCAGACTATGCTCCTCCGGGGCCGCAACCTCATCTCTGGCCTGCCGGAGGCGGTGGAGATCTCCAGCATAGAGATCCGAGAGGCCCTTTCTCCCGCCCTGGAGCTGATCATCGACGCTATGAAGACGACCCTCGATCAAACCCCTCCGGAGTTGGTGGCCGATCTCATGGAACAGGGCATCGCCCTAGCCGGGGGAGGGGCCCTTCTGAAAGGGATGGCGGAGCGCCTCTCCGAGGAGGCAAAGATGCGGGTTTATGTGGCTGAGGATCCTATGAGCTGTGTAGTGCGTGGTGCCGGTAAGGTGCTGGAGGAGTTGGATACCCTTCGCCATGTTCTGACGAGCACTCAAAGGAGCACTAGGCCCCGACGAGGTTGAGGAAGGAGCTCCGTTGTCCCGCTTGAAAGGCATCCCCGCGGCTCTACTTCTTCTTTTCATCCTGGCTTTTCTAGCCTTAGAGGTCACTCATCTCCTAAAGCCGGTAGAGAACGTCGTAGCTCAGTTGTTTTTCCCCCTCCAACGGAGCCTCGATTCCTTAGGGGAGAGATTCACGAACGTGGGTCGCCACTTCCAAGACCTAGAAACGCTAAGGAGCCAAAACGAGGAGTTGCAGAAGTTGGTTGATCAGTTAGTCATCGAGAACATCCGCCTCCGCGAGGCGGAGATAGAGAACATCACTCTGCGCCAGCAACTGGCCTTCAAGGAGGCGAACCCCGACTACCAGTTAGTCTCTGCCCAGGTGATCGGCCACGACCCCAGCAACGTGCTGGAGTACATCACCATCGACTGGGGTAGTGGCGATGGGATAGCCGTAGGGATGCCAGTGGTCACTTCCCAAGGCCTAGTGGGAAGGGTAGTGGAGACCTATCCCCGCTCCTCCAGAGTACTTTTCATCACCGACGCCTCCAGTTCAGTTAACGCCTTAATCCAGAACTCCAGAGCCACGGGGGTGGTCCAAGGGAAACCGGGCGGAGGAGTAGTGATGCGGTACATCCAACAAGGAGAGGAAGTGAAGGTAGGCGATCTAATCCTCACCTCCGGATTGGGAGGCAACTTCCCCCGTCGGCTGGTTATCGGTCAGGTGACCGCCGTCCGACAGAAAGATATCGAACTCTTCCAGGAGGCGGAGATAGAGCCCACGGTGGACTTCGGCCACTTGGAGATGGTGATGATCATCACCGATTTCGAATAATGAACCCCTATGCCGCGGTTCTGCTTTTGACCAGTGCTGCTCTCCTTCAGTCTTCCCTCTTGCCCCACCTCTCCCGGGGCGGCCTAAAGCCCGATCTAGTGGTGATGCTGGTGATCTCTTGGGGCCTGCTCCGTGGGGTTCAGGAAGGGCTTCTCTGGGCGTTCATAGGTGGGCTGGCTCTAGATCTCCTCTCCGCCACCCCCCTGGGGCTCTCGGCTCTCATTCTCACTCTCTTGACCCTTCTAACCAGCCTTGGGCAAAA
>JAUVHF010000192.1 GCA_030593425.1 Anaerolineales bacterium | reverse complement strand
GAACTTCTGAATGCGCCGGTTCCAGGTATCGGCCACATAGATGTTCCCTTCTTCGTCGATGGCTATCCCCGCTGGCTCTTTGAACTCTCTAGGCCCAGTACCATCTCCTCCCCACTGTCCCAAGAACCCACCTTGGGGGTCGAACTTCTGGATCCGCTTGTTACCGGTGTCGACCACGTAGAGGTTCCCTTCCCTGTCCACGACGATATCCCTGGGCCCGTAGAAGAGGCCAGCCATCCCTTCGGCTCTGCCCCCCGTATCGGCGAAACCGCCCCATTGGTCGAGGTACCGCCCTTGAGGGTCGAACTTCTGGAGGCGATGATTCCAGGTGTCGGCCACATAGATATACCCCTGACCATCGATAGCCACCCCCCAGGGCTCGCGGAACTCCCCAGGGCCATCTCCCCCCTCACCCCAGGAGTCTATAGGTCGGCCATCGGGGGCGAAGACCTGGATGCGGTTGTTACCGCTGTTCACCACGTAGAGGTTCCCTTCCCCATCGAAGGCTATATCCTTGGGGTAACTAAGCGCCTCTGGCCCTCCCCAGATCTCAAGGGCGGCCATTTCGATCCGCTTCTCAGCGTACTCTTCGACTGGAGGGGTTATGGGTACGGCACTGGAGCGCCACAACCGGGAAGCCACATCCCTTCGCAAGTAGAAGGCGAAATCGGAAGAGCCGAGAGGCTTCTCTAACTCCCGATAGAAGAGGAACCGCCAAACGTTGTGCCGCAAATCTGGATCCTTGAGGCCGAAGATGATCCGTTGCCAGGTTATCCCCCGATAGTTCTCCGGGAACCACCAACGGAGGCGATACTGCTGTCGAATGTAATCGACGAGATAGGGGCGCAGGTGAGGTTCGTTCTCCAGTCCGACTAGGACCACGGGGGCCTGGAAGGCCTCAGATACCCCCTTCCCATCTCCAATGAAGCGGCGATTAGGGTAATCCCTCAAATACCAGTTGAAGGGCCAACTGGTGAAATCGTCGAAAGCCACCTTCATCTCTTTCCCCCCTACCAGCCTTTCAGAGAGGGACTCTATCTCCCTGGTGATCATGGTCACATCGGGGCTGGTTTGGGTATAGATGAGCATCTCCTTGGCGATGTCGCCATGGATGTAGGAAGCGAGTATAGCGTAGCGCACCGTTAGAACTGCCAAGATAACCAAAAGGGTGAAGAGGGCCACTCTAATAGCCCTCACGAACCCCAGAGGTCGAGCGGAGAGGAGGGCCCAAACCACAAGAAAGACCAAGATAACGAGAGCGCCTAACCAGCGCATGGCCATATTCAGTTCGGCCAAGGTGGTGAAGCCGACGTGGGGAAAAGAAGAAAGGAAGACCACAGCCGCAAGCAGCATGATGGGGAGGAGAAGGGCCAGCCTCCATCCTTCTCTCTCCCTTAAGGTGCGCCAATCGGTCCCTTCCATTACCTGGCTCAATGAGTACCCCGCCAAGAGGATAGTGGGTAAGGCCAAATGGAGGATCAACCAGGGCATCTTCTCCCCGGCCACGCTGTAGATGAGAAAAGCCATACCCGTCCAGTAGATGAGAAAGGGAGCGAAGAGCGAATCCAAGGAGAACGAGGCCTCTCTGCTTTCCGCCGCTCCTTTCCCACAACCCAAGAGATAGCGCACTCCACCTAAAAGGGCCAGGAAAAGGGGTAGGAACTCGTATAGAGGGATGAGAATGAGGTAGTAGTACCAAGGCTGGCCACCCCGCTTGACCCCTTGCTGCTCCAACCAGTAGCCTAGGGAACCTACCAGGCCGGTGGCTATGCCCAGCATATTGGTGAGAAAGGTGGTATGGAGAAGGAAGAAGATAGCGTAGTACACGGTGGCCACGATAGGCCATCGTCTCTTATCCCAGAATAGTCCCACTAAGGCAGACACCGCCAGGATGGCCAGAACGATGGGGCCTGACCTGCGAACGCCAGCGGCGGTGTAGTCCAAAGGGTTCCAACCCAGAAGCCTGATGACCAGAGCGGAGATGAGAGGGAGACAGAGCGTGCCCAGGACCATAACTAGGTCGAAGGAAGCCAGGCCACGAGGGTCCCTCTCTTGGCGCTGCCACAACTGCCAGATCATAAGGCCGAAAAGAAAGGTCCCGAAGATGAAAGCGGTGATGAAAGCCACCTCCTTGGTGGAGAAGAGGAGCGCCAGGGCGGCACAAGCAAGATAGAGGTAGAGGTCCCTTCTTTCGTCGAGATACCTTATGATGGCCACGAAGAGGAGCATCTCCCAGAAAGCAGCGAAGATATCATGACGAATGAAGCGGGAGAAGTAGAGGAACCCGGGAGAGATAGCGAACAGGGCCGAGGTGGCTAGAGCCCCGTAGCGACCTAGCCGCTTGCGCAAGAAATAGGGCATAAGAACTAAGGCCACTCCCATGATGGCCGGCGCTACCCGGGAGGTGTAGTCGCTGGTACCGAAGAGAAAATAGGCCAGCGCCGTGGCGTGGAAGAGGAAGGGGCCATGGAGCAGAGGGTTATGGGAGAAGCCCCGGCCTTGGACCAAGTTCCAGGAGTAGAAGGCGTGCATGCTCTCATCATGGTGTTGAGCCCGAGAGCCCAGATCCCAAAAGCGACTGACTAGAGCCAAGATCAAGATGAGGCTATAGAGCGCCATCTCCCAGTTAAGGGTCAAGCGGGCTAGGAGGGGCTTATCCAGTAGAGATCTCTTTTTTTCCATGCGAACCTCTAGGTCTGCGATACCCACATAATTATATCACGGGTCAGGGGGGGCAAGCCCTCTCGGTAAAGGTACCACTCCAAGAGGGCTCTGCCACCCAGGCCCTGGGATGGCCAAAAGGACCAAAGACGGAATCGCTGGCCCATATAGTTGGGGAGAGGCAACTCCTCCTGAGGAGTGATGACCACGGGGGTGGTGATATGCCCCGTGACGGTAGATACGAGATCTGTATTGGGAAAACCCCTCAAATACCAAAGGAGGGCAGGGTTCTCCCCCAGCAGGGTGATCCCTATGGAGTAGCGATCTCGTCCTCGTTGATTGGAGAGATTCTCCAGGGCCTCTACCAAGTTGCGTATATCGGGTGATGTAGCCTCGCCCAAGAGAGGTTCCGCCATCTCCATCCCATAGTTCACCCGCCACCCCGCCCGCCAGGTAAGGGCCCCCACCACCAAGCAGAGGAGAAGTACGCCCCCTCGAACCGCTACCTCTCGGCCCAACCAACTGTAGCAGAGGAATAAGACGCAGGCCAGAAAGAAGAGGGCTAAGACGAGGAGGAGGATACGCCCCGTCTCCACCAAATAGGACGATCCCGCCCA
>JAUVHF010000011.1 GCA_030593425.1 Anaerolineales bacterium | reverse complement strand
TAGGGGTTGCCTCTTCGCTGCTTGACTCGAAAATGGTCTCGGAATTGGCCTTTCGTTCCATCCGGATGATATGGGCTTTGGCAGGATGAGAGAAGGCAGCGGATTTTTTCCGCTGCCTCTCACCGCTTGCCCTTTCTACGCGTCCTTGGGCTGGAATTGGTTGCAACTTCCTTGGCCCTCTACTTCGTGGCCAAAACAATCGCCTTTTCCAGGGTTGTCAGGTTTGGGCGTGTAGAAATTGCAGTGGGCACAGGTCTTGCCCGGTTCCCCGTGGGGGGTGTATTTGACTTCCACCTCTTCACCTCCTCTCGATTCTTGTCTGTTTGTAAGGTGTGAGGGTAGCGAATCGCAAACACGCTGTCGCTGACCGGGCATCGCGATTCACAGTTTCTGCAAAGATTTTTCGAACTCTTTTACCCGAGGTGGCTTCTTGCCCTTACCGGGTAAGATAGTATGCCCTTCTTCTATCAAGCGTGCCGCTTGTGCCTCTGTACCTCCGGGAAATTTCTCGTTTAGGCTACCGTCTGCCCTAATCACCCGCCAATAGGGCGTTATCCGTTTCTTCCCTTTGGCTAAATCTTCTTGTGCTGCTTCGGCGGCGATGCTCATAAAGATTCCAGCCGTCAGGGGGCAGGTGAAATCGGCATCAAAAACTTTCGCCAGCCGGTCTCTGATCTGGGCTACAGTAGCGAGTTTCCCTTTTCTTATCTTACGCATGAAAGCATCGACATCGAGCGGCTTAGGGATAAGCATTTTCCCTCGTCCCCGGGGGTCATCAACCACCTTGGGCTCTCGCTCTATTTCTAATTTCTCTCGCGCGGTTTTGCGCCTTTTAGCCATGAGTCCTCCTTTGTGACTCTTGCACCGCGCCTTTGCGAATCAGTTGTCTTGCTGGCGCGGGCCTTGTCCACCACGGACTTGATAAATGCGGTTTTCGCCTCGGTGTAGGCATCACGCTCTGAAACAAACTTGGCGGCCACTTCCCTCTTTAACTCGTAATACCGCTGGGCTTCGTCAGAGTGAACCCGCAGGAAATCCCGGAAAAGGATATGCCGCTCCCAGAAATCGCTTTCTCTTTCAACCACGTGCACATGATGTGTACTATGGGGGTGCCCCGGTGGTTTGCGAAAGTAGTGTCTCCCTGGGATTCCATATTCACCGAGGTATTCGTAGCCAATGGTCTGGAGCGGCTGAATGCAATTCTCTACGAGGGCTAGCCGACGGATGGCCATCATGATGTCGATAATCGGCTTCGCAGCCAATCCGGGCACGGCAGTACTTCCTATGTGCTGAATGTCGACGATGAAGTCGCCGATAACGCCCAAGATGGAAGCCTTCTCTTCTTCGTAGAGAATTGGCCACTTGGGATCGTAATCGATTAGCCTAATAGAGGAACTCATGTCACGCTCTCCTCTTCTATTCTGGTTTGGAGGGCCTTTTCTATATGCTAGGCATACCGCTCCCGGAAACCCCTTGCATCGAAGTCGGCCATGGGCTGGAAGGTCTCATCCAGGGTCTCTACAGCCTTGATGCGGTCCACTCAGGATCCGAAGGAGGGGAGTAAGATGATTGCCAGGAGCCTCTCGGTTTTCATACCCATCATCAATAATATAGCACAATTTTATGATATCAAAGTGTCAGGGCTTTTTACCACGCTTAGCGAGAAGATGCTTAATGATAGAGTCTTAGATACCAAGCCACGATCTGGGGGCCGTAGATAAGAGCCACCAGCCCTCCCACCACTAGAAAGGGGCCGTAGGGGATGTAACTCTTCAAACCTTTGACTCGAGAGAGTACCAGGACGAGAGCCGTAGCTCCGCCTGCCAGGATGGCGATGAGGAGGGCTACGATTATCGACGGGAACCCCGTGGCCAGGCCAATGAAGGCCGCCAGTTTCACATCTCCACCCCCCATCCCTCCCTTTCGCGCCAGGGCGATGAGGTAGAAGGAGGCGAAGCCGATTAGCCCCCCAGCCAGGGCTCGCAGAGGGCCTGGGAATATTAAACTCCCTACCCCCGCTATGAGGATGGCAGGGAGGATCACCACATTCAAGATGAGCCGATGTTCCAAGTCGATGACTAGGACCAAGAAGAGGATGCAGATATAGAAGGTGAAGAGAAGGAGTAGAGGGGTTGGCCCGTGCCGCTGCCAGAGGAAGGCGAAGGCGAGCACGGTTCCCAGTTCCAAGAGGGGCCGACGAAGGGAGAGGGGGGCCCGGCAATGTTGGCACCGTCCTCTCAAGAGGAGGAAACTGAAAACGGCGATCCACTCTGAGGGTAGGTAGTTCTGACCACAGTAGGGGCAACGGGGTGAGCCGAGGGAATGGCGCTGGGGCAGTTCGTCAGCGGCGAGGTTAAGAAAAGCGCCAGTGAGCAAACCGAGTAGGGAGTAGAGGATGATCATGCCACATTCTCCATGCAAAAGATTATATCATAACGTTTGACAAGGACAAATGAGGGCTCTAAAATGGTAAGAGTAGCGGGATCTGCGCTATGTGCGTTGAGGGGAGGCAGGTGGAAGAGGTATATTATCAGAGAACAGGCACCCTGGTGAGCCTGCTCCTTTTGGGGTTGGCCCTCTCTTGCTTGATAAGTCTGCCCACAAATATCGTCTCCTTTATGGCCTTCGGCTCCCCCACCACTCTCTATATATCGAACCCCTGGATCATGGGGGTGCTGCTGCTTCTTCTGACCATCGCTGGCGTCTATTCTCTGGTGCACTTCCAAGAGGAGAAAAGTTCCCCTCTCTATAGTCTCGCCTTTGCGGGCCTGCCCAGTGTGGTGATTTTAATAGCCCTTTTCTTCCTGCGTCTCTTAGCGGACAGGCTATTTTTCGTCTTGGGCCTCGCCTCAGCAGGCCTACTTTTAGCCTTGATCCTCGTGGGTCAATATCATACTATGGGGGAAAGGAACTCTCTCTGGGCACGATGGGGTCTCGATCTAGTGGTCTATGGAGCGGCTATTTTCTTTTACGCTCTCATCTACGGCCTGAGGACTCGCAGCCTTCTTTCGGCCACCGGGGCATCGCTGGTCAGTGGAGCCTTGGCCTTGGAACTCCTGCGGGGTGAGGGGGGTGCGAGGCGGGCCTGGCTCTACGCCCTGGTTGTGGGGCTCGGCATGGGGGAGATAGTCTGGGTTCTGAACTACTGGGGCATAAGTGCCCTTGCGGGCGGGAGCCTCTTACTCTTAGCCTTCTATCTCTTCACTGGATTGGCTAGGCAATATCTTGGAGGTGTCATCGGTAGGCGTGTGGTGGTTGAGTTCGCCCTCATCGCGGCCCTGGGGGTCGCTTTCCTCATCATCTCTTTCCCCTGGTCATGGTAAGGGCTCCCTAGTTTGTGAGGAGGTTTGAGATGTGGCTAGAGCGGGAGGAAGAGCGAGAGATCCGTATGCCAGAGGAGTGGGGAGGTATCATCCCTTCCCAGGTGTTTCTGGATGAGGCGGGGCGGATCGTCGAGGAGGGCGAGAAAGAGGGGCTGATCTTGCGGGTGATGGGAGGGGTAGGGATCAGGCTTCGCACTCTCGAGTACGCCGATTTGGCCCAAAGGCTGGGGAGACTGGGGCCCGAGCAACAGGAGTTCACCGATTTGGATTTCGTGGCCTACAGGAAACAGAGGAACCGGATGAAGGGTTTCTTCGAGGGGCTGGGGTATGGCAAGAGGAGGGCTACCCTCTCCACCGCCGCCTCTGAGAGGCAGATCTACTTTCACCCCCAAGGTTGGTTCTTCATCGATGTTTTCTTCGATAGGTTGCTGGTAGCCAACCACCCTCTGGATTTTCGGGGCAGGTTGGAGTTGGATTTCCTCACCATCACCCCTACGGACCTCCTCCTGGAGAAGCTCCAGATCGTCAATTTCAGCGAAAAGGATATGAAGGATACGCTGGTCCTCCTATTGGCTCACCGGATGGGGGAGGAGGATGGGGCGGGGCTCATTAACGCCCGCTACATCGCTAGGCTCTTGGCCAAGGATTGGGGCTTCTGGTACACGGTAACCACCAACTTGCGAGGGATAAGGGATCTCCTGCCAGAGATGGAGGCCCTCTCGGAGGAGGAGAGGGGGGCCATAGGCTCCAGGGCTGAAGAACTCGTGGCCCATATAGAGAGGGAGCCGAAAAGCCTCAGATGGAAGACGCGCGCTCACATCGGCCCCAAGATGAGGTGGTATGAGCCGGTGGAGACGATGGAGACCGTAGGCGGTTTCGGCATCTGGCGGTTGGCGGAGGAGCGGAAGAAGGGTTAAAGGTTTTGCCCTCTCGTAGAGTTTCAGCTCCGGGGCCGGGGGTAGACCAGTCTGGGAGATGCCCGGCACACGCACAAGGAGGATCGGCTTGTTGGTGCCTCGCAGCACTTTCTCCGCCACGCTGCCGAATACTCCGCCCGTGAGTGGGCATGGCTATGAGATCGACCTCGTTCACCTCTGCGTAGTGGGCGATCTCAGAACCGTCCAGGGGCACTACTATCTTCCTATACACAAGCCCTCCTTATTCGAATGCCAAATCTCCTCAAGAGGAGCAGGCTTTCAGTTGTAAAAAACTCGAAGATCTGATACTATTATGACACTCCTAGGAGGGAAGACGCCAAATGGCCAAGACTAAGTTTCTCTTCTCCACCGACTTTCATGGTTCTGAGACGGTGTGGCGCAAATTCCTCAATGCGGCCCGCATCTTCGACCTTGACGCCCTGGTGCTCAGCGGCGATATGACAGGCAAATTGATGGTTCCCATAATCAAGCGGCCCGATGGTCTATACGATGCCACGCTTTTGGGCGAGAAGTACATCCTCTCAGAGGGGGAGGTTCCCGATTTCGAGAAGAGATGCCGCATGATCACCTATATCCCCTACGTGACCACCCCCGAGGAAGCGGCAAGGATCGGCAACGATGAAGAGTACCGGGAGGACCTCTTTGAGCGGATGGAGGGGGAGATCGTCAAAGCATGGCTCTCCCTTATCCCAGAGCGGGTCCCCCCGCGCTGCAAAGTGATCATCAGCCCCGGAAACGATGACAAACTATCTATCGACGAGATCATAAGAAACGATCCCAACCCCCAGGTGATCTTCGGAGAGGAAGAGGTCGTCGCTCTGGACGACGAGCACGAGGTCCTCTGTTTTGGCTGGTCTAACCCCACCCCCTTCGACTCCCCTAGGGAGTGCTCGGAGGAGGAGTTGGAGGAGCGGCTAGAAGCGGTGGTGGCTCAGGTTAAGAAGTTGGAGAGGGCGGTCTTCTGCATTCACGTGCCCCCCTACAAGAGCCTCATCGATGAGGCTCCTGAGGTGGACAAGAACCTGAACCCCATGCTCAAGGCAGGACGCCCGCGCATGGTGCCCGTGGGCTCTAAGACGGTGCGGAAGATCATAGAGAGGTATCAACCCCTTCTGGCACTGCACGGCCACATCCACGAGAGTCCCGGCTTTGCGAAGATCGGACGGACCCAGTGCCTGAACCCGGGGAGCGAGTACGCGGAGGGTATCTTAAAGGGGTTCCTGGTGGAGTTAGACGGGCCCAAGATCACCCAGTTGAGTCGCTTCGAGGCCTAGCGGTAGTCGCTCTGTTCACCTTGAGGGCCCGAAGACCGAGCAACGGGCCCTCTTTTTGAACCGGATAGAAGCCTCACCCTGCGCCCTGGAGGTGGTCAACGTCCTCCGGGAGGTCGTACCAGCGGACCTTTTCCCCCACCCTAGCCCGCATTTTCCACTTCATCGACTTTGGCGCTTGCTCGATGATCTGGTGCAGCCTCCGCAGCCGGCCAGTGACCAGTTCCTTTTCCTCCCCTGCCAGATAGTCGTCGGCTAAAGCGACTACCTTCTCGATGTTCATGGTTATTGTCTTGTACCAGCCCCAGTCGTCCCCGCAGAGGCGGGCGATGCGTCGGGAGTCGATCACTTCCCGATCGTCGGTTTCACCTATCTCATGGTCCTCGATGAGGGCATAGGTGTCTTTGACATCCTTCTCGTTCAACTCTACAACCTGCAATTTGGAGAGGAAGAGGTCAGCGACGGGCACGGTGTACTCATCGAGTTCCAAGCGGTGGAGGAAATTGAGTTGGTGGCACATGGGGAAGATGTCTAGGAAGACATCGACATCGAACCCCAACTGGGGGTTGTCGAAGAGGAGCCGGCGGTGGCCTTGGAGGGCGTTGAAGCGACGGTTGGGCTCATATCCCAGGTCCTCTAGGAGGCGGCTTATCTTCTCGCGCTGGCTCCGGTAACCTACGCAATCGAGGTCGCCATAGGTGCGGGAGAGTTCCCGGTGCTCTGCGCTGGGGCAGTGCAATTTCACCGCCAGGCCGCCGATCAGCCTGAGGTGTACCCCCTGCCCGCGAGCGGCATCGATGACGCGCTTGGCTTCGTCTTCCATGGTGACCATATCTTCATCTCCTCGGGGACGATGCCCCTAAGTCTGGACCTCTCTCCTGTCCCTTGACGAACTCCATGACCTGAAAGCGAAACTCCGAGGGGTCTAATTTTAGACTACTGGCGGGGATTTGCAAGAAATCCTCCCCATCTTTGTAGAGCCGGACGGCGAACTCTCCGAGTCCCAGGTGGACCAGCGAAACCCGCGAGTAGTCTCGCCAGCGAGCCGATAGCCGGCTATCGCCCCGCTCTATCTCGAAGCCGTCACGATCGTAGGAGAAGGTGGTGTGATACATCCTCTTGTAGAACCACCATCCCAGGCCAGTGGCCACCAGCAGGTTGAAGAGCAGCAGCAGCCAGTGGAGGTAGACCTGTCGCATCATCAGATAGTTGATCAGCCCCCAGAGGATGAGGAGGCCAAAGAAGAGGAAGGCGATGGTCTTCAGCAGGTTACCTATCTGTAGAGGGGCGGTGGTTTTCATTTGAAGCGCTTGGCTATGCGGGCCACCCTTCGGCCGATGAACGATTTGCTGGCCGTGATCTCCTGAGAGGCCAGGTCCACCAGAGCGATGCCTATCTCCTTGGTATCGTTCTTCTCCACTAAGGCTTGGGCTCGTCGGGAAAAAGGCCCTTCGTTGACTATGACCAGCCAGGCCCAGGGCATCTCCTCCTTCTCCCTATATTCGGCGATGGCTTTCAGGGAGGGGGAGAGACGCTTCAGGTCTGGATCGTCTGAGTAGGCGAAGCAGGCCACGGGGTAGTTGGGGAGGACTATCCAGGAGAAGAAACGGGACAGGAGAAACCCCCTGGGGCGCGTATTGCCCAGAATGAGCATATCGAAGGCAGTATCTCCGACGGGAAGTTCCCAGAAGGACTCGGTGAAATCGGCCACCCAGCGGCCGCCGCCGGTCATGAGGTTATCTTCTAGTTTGAGCAGGTATTCCCTGATCTTCACGCGACTCTTTCCCTCCGCCAGCCTATCTTCTCGGCATCACAGACTGCATCCTTTGAGGAAAGCAATCTTATTTTAGCACGCCATTCGTGAAAGAGCAAGGGATAAAAACTCCCCCGAGACCCGTTGGTGGGTCTCGGGGGATAGTGTAGGCCACTCTGGGTGAGCCTATTCGGGCGGTATCTCGGCGAAGATGGTAGTGTAGTCCACTCCGGTGACCGCGGCTTGGCTCCGGTAATAGTAGTAGAAGCCGATGCCCACCCCTGCGATGACGATGGTGGCCAGCCAAGGCGAGAAGCCGGCGAAGGTGAACTCCCGAAGCAGCCCTGGCAGGTAGTAGCCCCCCCGGGGGGTGAAGACGAAGCTGTAGATGAAGAAGAGCTGCGCCAGGGAAGCCAGAACGCCGATCACCATAACCACCGTCTTGCTGTGCCTGAAGGGAGCCCTCTCGAAGATGTCCGGCCGACGGAGGGGGAAGACGATGCAGGCTATGGCGAAGGAGAAGTAGAAGATGGCGTCCCAGAGGTTGGTGCCCCGGAAGCCGAAGCCTTCGATGAAGACCTTGAAGGTGTCGCCCAGATAGATTCCGGCCTCGCTGAAGAGCCCGCCTTCAGCGGCCGCACCGAGAACGGCTACCACCGAGGTGGCGATGATGGCGTTGATGGGCGAGTGCCACCGCTCGTCCACATCGGCCAGCCACTCGGGCAGGACGCGGTCGAAGGCCATGGCGAAGAGCATCCGCGAGGTGGCCAGGATGAAGGGCGGGATGTCGTTGGCGGCCCAGAGGATGGCGAAGACGAGGGTGGCCCAGCCGGTGAGGGTCCCGATACCCATCCCCACGCCCTGGATATGGGCGAAGATGGGCATCCAGGGGCCGATGGAGGCCAGGTCGCCAAAGGAACCCCCGCCGAAGACCATCCAAGCGGTAGAGCCCACGAGGTCGAAGCCTTGTACCACCCCGGCGATGCCCCCGGCTCTCACCAGTAGCGTAGACTGGATGAAGTAGAGAACGGTGATAGCGCCGGTGGCGATGAGCATCGCTTTCGGCAGGTTGCGAGCGGCCTCCTTCATCTCGCCGGCGATGAAGTTGGTGGTGGCGTAGCCGATGAAGGCCCAATAGGTGACTATGATGCAGCCGACCACCGCCGCCCAGTAGCCTCCTGCCCCCTCAGCCAGGCCGGTATCGAGGGCCTGCTGGATGTAGGCGGTGGGCGAGGCCCCGAACAGTTCCTGTGTCCCTGCGGCCATTCTGCTGGGGCTGGCTACCAGGAAGAGGAAGAGGACGAGGATGAGGATAGCCACCGGTATCCAGAAGATGACCTGCAACAACCGACCCGTCTGTCTGGCTCCCAGCGCTGCGATGCCGCTGAAGATAGCGATGACGACGAGGCCCAAGACGAACACGCCTATGGGGCTGGTTAAGAAGGCCGGTAGCACGAGCCCCATGAAGCCGCCGTAGAGCATGAACGGCAATATGCAATAGAAAGTGATCTGGCCATACGCCGTGGAGACCCCCATCCACTGGAATAGGGTGGCCACCACACCCCACAGGGGGCTGAGGACCCTGGAGATGGCTACGTAGCCTCCCCCTGACCGGGGCATGGCCGCGGTGAGAATGGCGAAGGCGTAGACGGAGAGCAGGCAGCCTATACCGGTGATGAGGAAGGCCATGGTCACAGGGGCGATGCCCAGGAACCAGTTGGTCCTCGCCACAGGATAGTAGCCCATGCCCTGGAAGACCCGCACCTGCCAGCCGACGCCGATGGCATTGGCCAAGGGTACGATTATGGCTACTGTTAAGCCTATCTCCCGCACAAGCCCCGTGGACTTACGAGCGAATAATGTTCTTTCAGCCACTTTTCAAACCTCCTAAGAATCCTAGATTAGATAGTGCCGACAATCTTCCTTTCTATCTGCATCACCTCCTCTAAACAAAATGAGCCCCACACACCGGTGAGGCCTCCTCAAAAGTTCACTCTACCACCTCCCTTCCCGCGATCTCCGAGAAGTAAAAGATAGACGAACGGTTTCAAATAGAAGGAACGACATGGGGTGGTACTATGGTACTATGCTGCTATATTACTATATTTCCCACCAGATGTCAATAGCCTGGGCCTACTTTGTTATTTAATAACACCGAAGGGGACCAAAAGATGCGGGGAACCTCATGGGGGCTCGTTGCTCTCCCGGGGTAATAGGGTATAATAGGGGTGAGATGCAGAGGGAACTGCGAAAACTCCCCAGCGTTGACGCTCTGCTCCAGGAGAGGGCCATCAAGCGCCTTCTGGCCCAGAGTGGCCGGGAGGTGGTGGTGGCTTCCATCCGGGCCGTCCTGGAGGAGGCGCGCCTGGCCATCGGGGCTGGGCAGCCCTGTCCGGATCCCTCTACTCTTTTGGAGCAGGTGGTCGACTCCGTATCCTTGGCCTTACGTCCTACTCTGAGACCGGTCATCAACGCCACAGGGGTGATCTTGCATACCAATCTGGGGCGGGCTCCTCTCAGCGTTGAGACTCGTCTGGCCATGGAGAGGGCGGCCAGGGGGTATAGCAACCTAGAGTACGACTTGGAGGCAGGGGAGAGAGGCTCCCGCTATCTTCACGCCGAGGATCTCCTCTCTCGCCTGACGGGAGCGGAGGCCGGTCTGGTGGTGAATAACAACGCCGCGGCCCTCCTCCTGATCCTCACCGCTTTGGCTAGGGGGAAGGAGGTGATCATCTCCCGCAGCCAGTTGGTGGAGATCGGCGGTGGCTTCCGGATCCCGGAGGTGATGGCCCAAAGCGGGGCCAAACTGGTAGAGGTGGGGACCACCAATCGGACCTACAAAAGGGACTATACTCAAGCGATAGGCGAGGAGACGGCGGCTCTTCTGCGGGTCCATCACAGCAACTTCAGGATCGTGGGCTTCACCCACGAGGTGGCCCTAGAGGAGTTGGTGGAGTTGGCAGGGGAGCATAACCTCTTGGTGTTCGACGATCTGGGTAGTGGAGCCCTCTTGAATACGGCAGCCTTCGGTTTGGCCCATGAGCCCCTGGCCCAGGAAAGTATCGCTGGGGGGGCCGACTTGGTCTGCTTCAGCGGCGATAAACTTCTGGGGGGGCCACAAGGCGGCGTCATCATAGGTCGTAGGGAACTGATCGCTTCTCTGCGGGAGCACCCCCTTACCCGGGCGGTAAGGGTGGATAAGACCACCTTGGCTGGGCTACAAGCTACGCTGCTCCACTACCTCAAAGGGGAAGCGGTAGAGAAGGTCCCCGTTTGGCGGATGATCGCTCTTCCCTTGGAGGAGATCGAGAAGCGGGCCCAGGGTTGGGCGAGAAGGCTCAAGGGCGAGGTGATCCCGGGCCGCTCGGCGGTAGGAGGAGGCTCATTGCCGGGGCAAACGCTGCCCACCTACCTTTTGGCCCTCACCGTACCCTCCCCCCAGGAACTGGCGAGGCGGCTGAGGATGGGTGAACCGGCTGTGGTGGGGCGGATAGAGGAGGGGAGATACCTCTTAGATCCCCGTACGGTGCTCCCAGAAGAGGACGAGGCCCTCCTGGAGGCCCTGGAGGGGAGCATTGCCGCCCCGGGCCCGTTGATGCCAGGACGGGCTAGTGGGCCGAGCCTGGCTTGACTGTTAGCCCTGCCTATGGTCATTCCCGCCATCTCTCTTCGGTGTGTTTCCGTGGAGGTAAGGGCTATTTTCCTCAGTGCTGGGCAAATCCACGAGGGGGGTCTTAGGGGATAAAGCGGGGCTCTAAGAGACAAAAGTCACAGACAGGGGATCGCTGAAGTTGTACTATATCGGTAGTAGGCGATCCTTTTTGGTTATATCGCTGTGATAGAGTGTCAAGAGGTGATCTCACAGGGAGGGGAAGAGAGTGGTCAAACGCCAGATGGTTAGGATAGATGAGGCGCTCTGCAACGGGTGTGGGCTATGCGTGGTCCCTTGTGCCGAGGGGGCCATCGAGATGGTGGATGGTAAGGCTAAGGTGTTGCAGGAGGAACTTTGCGACGGGGCGGGCTTCTGTCTCTCGGTCTGTCCCACGGGAGCGTTGAGTATCGAAGTTCGAGAAGCCACACCTTTCGATGAGAGGGCGGTTGAAGAGCGGCCAAGGGAAAAAGTCTATATCGCCCAGAGTTGTTTCCACTGCGGTAGGGGCGAGGAGCAAGCGGTGCTCATACCCTGTCGCAAGGAAGGCCACAGCCTCTGGGTATGTGTGCGTTGTCTGCCCCATCTGATCCACGGCTAGGAAGGGCGAATGTGCGGTAAGGGAGAGCCTATGAACGACTCAAGAGGGGTGCCCCTCTACGATGAATTCAGCCTCGACTACGATCGCTTCGTCGATTGGTCGGCCAGGTTGGCCTATGAGTTGCCCTTCTTTGAAGAGATCTTCTCCAGGTATGGGGTGCGGCGGGTTCTCGATGCCGCTTGTGGTACCGGCCGTCACGCTATCGCCTTGGCAGAGCGAGGGTACCAGGTGGTAGGGGCCGATCTCAGTAGGGCCATGATCGAGCGAGCGAAGGCCGCCCAGGGCAAGGTGACTTTCGTTGAGGCCGGGTTTGGCGAGTTCAAAAAGAAGGTAGGTGGGGGGTTCGACGCCTTGATCTGCCTGGGAAACTCGCTACCTCACATCTTGACCCCGGAGGGGTTGGTCGAGGCGCTGAGCGATATGCGACAGGTGGTAGAAAAAGGCGTTTTGGTCATCCAGAATCGGAACTATGATCGGGTTTGGAACCGGAAGGAGAGGTTCATGCCCTTGGTCGCTCACCGGGAGGGGGAAAACGAATGGCTCTTCTTCCGCCTCATCGATTTCCATGAGGAGCGGATGACCTTCAACATGGTGATTTTTCGGAAAGAGGGCGGGGGGTGGAGTTACACTCTGGAGTCCACGGAACTTCGCCCCATCTTCAGCCAGGAATTGGCGAACCTTTTGCGGCAAGTAGGGTTCGGGGAGGTAGAATTCTACGGGAACTATAGGTTTAGCCCCTATAAGAGGGAGGAAAGCGACGATTTGATCGCTATCGCTCGGTGAAGGAGGAGAGATGTCAAAGGACCCCATAGCCATATTCATGGCTCAACACGAGGAAGGGCTAGCCCATCTAAGAAGGCTCGGTGGCTACATCCAAAGAGTGGAGAGGAGGGAGGTCACTGAAGAAGTATTAGAGGGGATAAGGCGGGCCACCGCTTTCATCAACAAGGAGGTGAGAGTGCATAACGAGAAGGAAGAAGAACTCCTCTTTCCGGAGTTGGAGAAGGTCTTGCCTCCCAAAGGGCCCACCTTCGTCATGAGGGAGGAGCATAGGCGGTTATGGGAGGTACTGGAAAAGGTGGAAACCACCCTTGAACGGTTGGAGCGAGATAGGGAGGCTATCGACGAACTGGTCGCCCCCGTCCAATTCGTGGTTCAACTTCTCAGCGAGCATATACACAAAGAGAACTCTGTCCTATTCCCTATGGCCAAACAACTGCTAGCCCCAGAGCAGATGGCGGCCATCGCCCAGAGGATGTGACCTCTTAGGTCGTGAACCTTAGAAGCGCTCCGATGCCTCCCATCTCAGCCAGGGCCTCTTTGTTCTCCCCGGCGATGAACTTTATCTCCGTATTCCCCAAGAAGGCCCGTTTTATCAGTTCCTCCACTACATCCCGGAGGGGCTCCAACGTGTGTTCACAATAGGGGCAGGACCCTTCTCGAATGGTGAGGGAGCCGCATCGGGAGCACCGCCTCCCGGGAGCGTGGAAATCTTCATTTATCAGCAAGGTGAGCACCTGGCCCGCCTGCCAGGCGTGAAGGGTATCCTCCAGCCCGATGACCCCCAGGTTCCCCGAAAGCGCCTCTCCTTTCAGCTGCTGGATCAGATTTCCCTCTTCCCGCTTATTCAGATGCTCCATGGCCGCCAACGCTTGCTCCTGTACCTCCTTGGGTGAAGCGGTCATCTCCAGGGGTAAGGTGGCAACCAGACACTTCTTGAGATAGGAGTGCAGGTAGTCGGTGAACTGGCTGACAAGTTCCTCCGTTCCGGCCACCAAAAGGCGCTGAAGGCCCTCCTCGTGGCGAAGGCGAAGCAGTTCATCGGCAGTATGTTTCAAATGATGCATCACACGATCGTCATGGTGGCGTTGATACCGAGCCTGGGCCCAGCCTCCCTGATCGTGCCGACCGGGGACGGCACCGTAGATATCGTACCGTTCTTCCACACCGCCTAAATCGAGGAAGAAGATCCGGGTTCGACTCTTATCTATTAGCACCGTACAGTATCGCTCTAGTTGCCCCGTGAGGGCGATTAGAGGAGCCACTCGAAGGGCGTGATCGATGGCTAGACTCTTCTCCACCCCCGCTGGAGGCCGGAAGACCTCCCAAAGGCCAAGAGGCGAGGAGGCAAAAGCAACGATGTTTTTGCTCCCTAGAACCCTCTCCTCTGCCACCAGCCTTTCGATCCGGGCTAGGTCTTCCTGCACGGAGTGGATCTGCCCAGGAGTCCAATCTTCCTTGGCCTCTAAGGCTTTGTTTATCAGGTTCTTCAATCGAATGGGGACTTTCGCCTCTCCCAGTTCCCCTTTCTCCAGAGGGAGGTAGAGGCTGACTAGGAGGTGCTTCTCAGAGCGGAGGCTTGCTAGGTAGTTCAGCCTTTCTCTATCCATATCTCCTTCCTTGACACTTCTCAGTTGAGGATGAAGGCCAGTTCCTCTCCACAGGAGGGACAAGTCCGGCCCTTCAATTCCGAATGGGTATGGTATCCCAGTCGGCGGATGACCATCTGGCCGCAGTGGGGACAGTAACTATTTTCGTGGGGATCGCCGGGGACGTTTCCAGCGTAGATGTAGCGCAACCCCTCCTCATGACCGATCTCTGCAGCACGATGGATCGTCTCCACGGGGGTGAAGGGGGTGCTTCTCATCTTGTAATGGGGGACAAAGCGAGAGATATGCCAGGGCATCTTCACGTCTACGGCGGCGATGAAGCGCGCGATCTCCCTCAACTCCTCCTCCCCGTCGTTTTGGCCGGGGATGATGAGCGTGGTCACCTCCACCCAGACCCCCATTTCGTGCATCTTCTTGATGCTCTCCAATACTGGCTCTAGTCTTGCCCCTACGATGCGGCGGTAGAATTGGGGGTTGAAACTTTTGAGATCCACATTGGCCGCGTCCAAGTAGGGCTCTATAGCTTCTAACGCCTCTTCGGTCATGTAGCCGTTGGTGACGAAGATATTCTTGATCCCCTCCTGGTGGGCTAGGAGGGCTGTATCGTAGGCGTACTCGAAGAAGATGGTGGGCTCGGTGTAGGTGTAGGCTATGCTGGCACACCTATACCGCTTGGCCCCGGCCACCACCTCCTCAGGGGGGAAATCCCGCACCGGATACCCCCCGCCCTTGGAGGCCTGGGAGATGTCGGCGTTCTGGCAGAAGAGGCAGCGGAAGTTGCAGCCTATGGTGGCTATGGAAAAAGAGGCGCTCCCGGGGAGGAAATGGTATAGGGGCTTCTTCTCGATGGGGTCCACATGCACAGCCACCGCCTTTGCGTAGACCATGGTGCATAGGGTGCCCTCCTCGTTTCTCCTCACCCCACAGATGCCTACCCTATGGGGCTTGATAGTGCACCTGTGGGCGCAAAGTTGGCACCGCACTAGATCGTCCTTCAGTTTTGTGTAGAGCATAGCCTCTTTCATCATATCTCCTCCGCAAGGGGCACGATCTCTTCTACTAGGTGGCGCAACTCTTTGGCGTTCTCCACGGCGTAGGCGAAGGCATCGTTATTGAAATAGACGTAGACGTCATGCCCTTCCGACAAGAGGGGAACGACATACCTGGCCCACTCCTCCAGTTCCCTCTGGGTGTACCTGCTGGCGTAGAGCAATCGGGAGCCGTGCAGGCGAATGTAGACCGTCTGACCGGTGACTCGCTTGGGGCAATCGAAATGGGGAAGGCTCATGATGCAGAAACCCAGGTCGTTCTCCTCCAAGGGGTCGAAGACCGGCTGACATAACCAGCGGGGATCCCTGAACTCGAAGATATGAACGAGATCCCGGGGGAGGGCCTCGATGAACCCTTTCAAGCGGTCCAGGTCGGGCCGCCAGCGGGGTGGCAATTGGTGGAGGATAGGGCCCAGGGTCTCCCCCAGAAGCCGCACCCGGCTTATGAACTTCTCCAGGGCTAGTTCGGGATCGCGTAGCCTTTTGATGTGGGTGATGTACCGGCTAGCCTCTACGGCATAGATGAACCCCTCTGGCGCCTGCTTGCGCCAATTTCCAAAAGTCTTCTCGGCCGGCAAATGGGAGAAGGTGTTGTTGATCTCTACGGTGTTGAAGTGGTCTTTGTAGTAGGAGAACCATTCTCTGGGGGGCAGAGTCTGCGGATAGAAGAGCCCTTGCCAGTGCTTGTAACTCCAACCGGAGGTGCCGATAAGAAGTTGCGCCATCTCTCTTTCGGGTGAGCCTTCTTCAATAAGTATATCATAAGAAGGGCTATGCTTAAAGGCGGGTATCTCTTCCCGTCACGTGGAGGGAGAGATGGCCTCATCGATGGCAAAACAAAGGGAATTGAAGCCTAAGGGAGGAGGCCGAAGGGGTTTCGCTTGGTGCCGTACTGGCGGATCTCGAAGTGGAGGTGGCAGCCCGTGGAACGACCGGTGGTGCCCACTCGTCCGATCAGCGCTCCTCTCTGGACAGAGGTGTTGGGGCGCACCAGGATCTGACTGAGGTGAGCGTACAAAGTCTCCCACCCGTTTCCGTGGCTGAGGAGGATGTGGTTGCCATAGCCTTCCATCCATCCTACACTGGATACATACCCCGAATCGGAGGCATAGATCGAGGTGCCACATGGAGCCCCGACGTCCACCGCCCGGTGACCACCCCAGTAGCCTTGGGTTATCACCCCACTAACGGCCCACATGAAGTTGCCGCTTCCCTGGGCTGCTCCCGGCGGCGGTGGCCCGGCATAGACTACCTGGGCCACGTAGGGCTTGCTCCCCCCGGGGACGACCAGCATCTGACCTACAACCAGGACCTCTGGATCGGCCATATCGTTGTGCTCCGATTCGAGAATAGCCGATGGATCCACCTTGTATTCCTCGGCGATCGATTCTAGGGTATCACCCGCCTCTACCTCGTGATAGACGCCATCGGTGGGCAGGATGAAGAGTTCCTCCCCTATATATAAGAGGTCTGGGTAGGGGTAGAGTTGAGGGTTGGACCACTGAATGGTCTCCGGTCGCAAGCCGAATTTCTGGGCGATGCTGGTGACTACGTCTCCCGGTTGCACCACATAGGTGATCACCTCCCGTCGAGGTCTCTGGGGGATGATGGTGAAAGGCAAAGCCTCCTTGGTCAGATAGCCTGTCTCCGAGGATAGACTCATCCTCCGCGGGAGGAAAGTAGAGCCAGGGTTCCCGCTGGGTGGAGGCTCCCCCACTGGACGCAACGCTTGGGGGTTGAAGTTCCCCAGGGAGGTGAGGAGGAAAAGGATGGTCAAGAGAGATAGGTGGGAGGCGTAGCGGGTGAGATGGGGGGACAACTGATTTCTCAAGAGGCTGGTAGTGGCCTCGATGAGCCTTTGGATGGGGCGGCGGTTAGATGGCATCCTTGTTCAAGGTGTCGAGGAATTCGCGGTTATCTTTCGTCTTGGCCAAGCGGTCGAGGAGGGGCTTATGTAGCGCTTCGACACCCCCCATGTCCATCATGCGACGTAGGGTCCAGACCGTAGAGAGGGTCTCCTGATCGAGGAGCAGTTCCTCGCGCCGAGTGCTTGAGCGCCCGATATCGAAGGCGGGAAAGATATACTTTTCAGCCAGCCGTCGGCTGAGGTGCAGTTCCATATTCCCTGTGCCCTTGAACTCCTCGTAGATGACGTCATCCATCCGGCTGCCGGTCTCTACGAGACAGGTAGCGATAATGGTAAGGCTTCCTCCATCCTCGACGTTGCGAGCGGCGCCGAAGAAACGCTTTGGGGGGTAGAGGGCCCCGGGGTCGACGCCGCCGGAGAGGGTGCGGCCGCTGGGAGGCACGGTGAGGTTATAGGCTCTGGTAAGACGGGTGATCCCGTCCAAGAGGATGACCACGTCCAAGCCGCATTCCACCAGTCGCTTAGCCCGCTCCAGGGCCATTTCGGCTACACGCACCTGGGTCTGGACCGGGTCGTCGAAGGTGGCGGCTATCACCTCGGCTTCTACAGAGCGGTCCATGTCGGTTACTTCCTCGGGTCGCTCGCCGATGAGAACGACCATGAGATGCACACCGTTGTAGTTGGTAGTGATACCGTTAGCGATCTGCTTGAGGGCCACGGTCTTGCCTGCCTTGGGAGGGGAGACGATGAGTCCCCTTTGGCCTCGACCGATGGGGGCTATCATATCTATGAGCCTGGTAGCCAGGATATGGGGCTTGGTCTCCAGTCTGAACATCTCTTGAGGGAAGATGGGGGTGAGGGAGTTGAAGTGGGGGCGGCGCTTTGCCGTCTCTGGGTCCAGGCCGTTCACCGCCTCCACTCGGAGAAGACCATAGTATTTCTCCGTATCCTTGGGAGGTCGGACCTGACCGATTACCAGGTCTCCAGTGCGCAGCCCGAAGCGGCGGATCTGGGACTGGGAGACGTAGACATCTTCCGGCCCAGGGAGGAGGTGATCGGAGCGCAAAAACCCGATCCCCTCTTGGACTATCTCCAGGACCCCTCCGCTGAAGATGTACCCCATCTGCTCCGCCTTAGCACGTAACAAGCGGATGATGAGGTCCTGTTTCTTGAGGCGGCTATACCCGGAGATCTCCTGTTCCTTGGCCATCTCCCGCAGTTCACTTAGGGTCATAGCCTCCAATTCGACGATATTCAAGGCGTTGGCATAGCCGGCCTCTTCAGCGGGCTCCAGAGGTTTGGTATCCATGCTTACACCCCTCTCGCTGTTTTTGAACCGTGGTAGAAAGTCAGAAAGCCACCTTCATCAAGGCTTTTGTGTGAAAGATTGGGGAAAAAGATAGGAGTACAGATTAGTGGAATCCCTTACAATGCTATCAGATAACGAAGGGACGTGATTCCTAAGCGCTTCTTATTATAGCACCTTTTGCCTGCCTAGTCAACTGGGCGCTGTTTCTCATCTCAAGTGCGACAGAGTAGGTGGCAGAGGGGCCAGTCATAGTGATAGTAGGTCGGATTTCCATAATATATGACCTAAATAGGCCAGGGCCTCCCCTACTCCTACGCAACTTATCGCATTTTAATGGGACTAGCCGCTGGGCTTCTAAGGTAGGTTGTGAGCGAAGAAGAGGGCGATATCCTGGGTGACGTAGTAATGATCGTTGAA
>JAUVHF010000154.1 GCA_030593425.1 Anaerolineales bacterium | reverse complement strand
GCAGAGGTGCGAGCAGATGATATCGAATCCCTGCGGGAGATGACCGATTGGGTAAGGGATCGTCTCGGTTCTGTGGTCGTAGTTCTGGGGGCCGTTCTGGATGGCAAGCCCAGTTTTGTGGCTGCCGTGACGCCGGACTTGGTGGAGAGGGGTTTGAGAGCCGAACGGTTGGTGAAGGAGGTAGCCAGCCTAGTGGGTGGTCGAGGAGGTGGACGTGCTACCTTGGCTCAGGCGGGCGGGCGAGATGCCAGCAAACTCCAAGAAGCACTGGCCGCGGTAGAAGGATTTCTAGCCGACAGGTTATGAGAATAGGGAGAGATAGAGCCTGGGAACCGTAGTTCATGGAGGCAGGGGTTGACGTCGGGATACCGACGTCCTTTTGAGAGAGATGGGTTTATCTAAACCTCGGATCGATGCCAGGGCACAGCAAGTGATCTACCTCGAAGCCGATGATGACTTTGCCACCATACGCCATCATCTATCCGCTGCTCAGGCAGGGAAAGTCATCCTGGTAGTACCTCCTAACTGCCGGGGGCTCAAAAACAGGATGCACCTCAGGCTTTTGGAGCGGCTGATGGATGACTCGCCCGTAAGGGTGGCTATGGTTACCCGGGATCGAACCTTAGGAACATCGGCTCGAGAACTGGGTTTTCCCACCTTCCCCTCGGTGGAGAAGGCTCAAAGGAGCCGTTGGCCCCCTCGGCGCTCTCGCCTGAAGAGGCTCCTTCCCGAGAAAGGCCGCCGTCCCCCAGCGCGACCGACTTCCTTACAGGATCCCAGGGGAAAAGCAGCGATGCAGAGAGGAGAGGCCGTTCTCTTCTTCGGCCTCTTGGGAGGTGTCTTCCTCATCCTTTTGGCCGGCTTCTGGCTTCTGGTTCCTAGCGCTACCGTTACTCTCAAACCCTTAACCTACCCTTTAGAAGAGACGCTGACGGTGCGAGCGGACCCGAATCTAGAGGAGATAGATTTCCTAAACTTGGTCTTGCCCGCGACCGTCAAGGAGGTGGAGATCACGGGCCGGGAGCAGATCGCTTGCACCGCCAAGAAGGATGTCCCCGATGACTATGCCCAGGGGGAGGTGATCTTCATCAATAAGACAAGCGAAGCCACCACCGTTATCTCCGGTACCATCGTTAGCACCAGCGCGGGTGCAAGCGTAAGGTTCCGTATCTCAGAGGATCTCACCCTGCCGCCCGTGGCAGGGGGACGGGCCCGGGTGATGGTAGAGGCTTTGGAGCCTGGGCCCAGTGGCAACGTCGCCGCCTGGACCATTAACCGGGTAGAGGGGACGATAGCCTTGCAGGTGAACGTGATCAACGACTCCCCTACCCAGGGTGGTACCATGAAGCAGGTCTCCTATGTGACTAACGAGGACAAGGAACAGGTAAAAGATATGTTGATGCGGCGGCTCAGGCAAGAAGGATACAACGCTTTAGTCTCCCGCCTGGAGGGAGCCTACTTGCCACCTGAGTCGGTAGAGTTGATCGTCCTCACGGAGACCTATGATAAGTTCGTAGAGGAGGTGGCGGATTCTCTTACCTTGGATATCCGTGTTTGGGCCAGAGGGATAGCCATCGCCGAGGAAGATGCACGCCGTCTGGCTCTCACAGCGCTGGAATCTTCGATGAGCGAGGGGTTGCGACTACTCTCGAAGGAGATAGGGTTTCGCCCTGGAGAGGTGACCGAGGCTGGCGGCGAGCAGGTTGTCTTCCAAATTATCGTTAGAGGGCAGATGATGATGAGGATCGATGAGGGGGAGATGAAGGAGCATCTGACCGGAAAGTCGATAGCTGATGCGGTGGCCTATCTGGGTCGCCGATTGGAACTGGTGGAGGAGCCCTCGGTGGAGGTGTTGCCTGGTTCGTGGCCCCGGTTGCCCTTGATCCCCCTCCGCATCTCTTTGGTCGTCATGCCCCAGGAGAGATAGATGCGGCTGATGGGTCTCGATTTAGGGGAACGGAGGATCGGGGTTGCGGTTAGCGACCCCAGTCGAGTGCTGGCTAGAGGTATTGAAGTGATCGAATGCCGTTCACTGGAGAAGAACCTGGAGGCTATCGCTCGCCTGGCTGAGGAGTACGAGGTAGAGGCTATCGTGGTCGGTTTTCCCCGGCGTCTGAACGGCACGGCGGGCGAAGAGGCCAAGAAAGCGGAGGCTTTTGCTGCCCAGATAGAGGCCCATCTCGGACTGGCGGCGATCCTCTGGGACGAGAGGTTGAGCACCGTGCGAGCGGCCAGGGCTTTGGCCGAGGGCGGTAAGAGGAAAAGACGCCTGGGCATCGACGCTGTGGCCGCCGTGGTGATACTCCAAGATTATTTGGACTCCCTCAGATTATAAGGGGTGGAGTTGAAAAGAGGGTTAATTCTTTATTCAGTGGCGCTTCTTGCAATTCTCATCCTTTTGGGAGGAGCCATCCTTCTAGGATGGCGCTACCTTCTATATGCGGGGGAGGCGAGCGATAGTAATACCATCTCTGTGGACATGAGTTCGCTAGAGAGGTCTCTTCTGGGTTTTTACCTCGGCTTTCGGCAGGGCGAGGTAGAGAGCCCGGCTAGCGACGATTCCACGCCCCTCCTTTTCACCATTACCCCTGGGGAGACGGCAGCCACCATCGCCACCCGTCTAGAGAGAGCAGGGCTTATCGGGGATGCAAGGCTATTTCGCCTTCTGGTGCGATATCGGGGGGTGGATGCCCAGTTAGAGGCCGGCGACTACCAGTTGCGCCCTAACATGAGCCTGGAAGAGATCGTCAACGCTCTTCAGTCTGGCCGCCCCTCCGAGGTAGCGATCACCATCCCCGAAGGGTGGCGGGCCGAAGAGATAGCCGAGATGCTCGAAGGGAGAGGACTGGTCAAGGCTGAGGAGTTTCTGAGAACGGTGCGAGAGGGCGAGTTCGCATACGATTTCTTGAGCGAGCGGCCGAAGGAGATCTCTCTGGAGGGGTATCTCTTCCCTGATACCTATGGCATCCCTCCCGATTTCGAAGCCGCCCAGATCATCGATATGATGCTTGCCAATTTCGGAGGCCGCTTCACGCCGGAGATGCGCCAAGAGGCGGCGGGACGGGGGATGAGCATCCATGAGGTGCTCACCGTAGCCTCTTTGGTGGAGAGGGAGGCTAGAATCCCGGAGGAGCGGCCCATCATCGCCAGCGTCTATCTCAACCGCCTAGAGGCTAGCTGGCTCTTGGAGTCCGATGCCACAGCCCAGTACGCCCTCGGCTATCAAGAGGGGACGGGACAATGGTGGAAGAGCCCCATCTCCCTAGAGGAGATGCCCGAGATCGATTCGCCCTATAACACCTATCTTTACCCCGGGCTGCCGCCGGGACCCATCTGTAACCCCGGTTTGGCTTCTATCCAAGCAGTCATCAACCCGGCGGAGACCAACTACATGTTCCTCTACCATAAGGGCGATGGCTCCCACGCCTTCGCCGAGAGCTATGAGGAACACCTGGAGAACCAGAGGCGGTATGGGGAGTAGATGGCCCTTAGGCTTTCTGCTTTCCGCTTTGGCCTTGGTGGGCTGCACCGTCACCAAGCCCATCATCAAGATCGGGCTGGTGGCCCCTTTCGAGGGGTTATATAGGAATGTGGGTTACGATGCCCTCTACGCTGTCAAGTTGGCTTTGCGGGAGTGCAACGAGGCGGGAGGGGTCGAAGGGTATATGGTGGAGTTGGTGGCCCTCGATGATAGCGGAGACCCGGATCAGGCACCGGGACAGGCTTCTGAACTGATCCTGGACCCTTTGGTCATGGGCGCCATCGGCCATTTCGATGACCAGACCACCCTGGCTGCCTCGCCGGTCTATCAGGAGGGGGGAGTAGCCCTCATCGCCTCTGCCGTTACCGCGGGAGGCCTGGAAAATTACCCCTCGGTCTTCCGACTGGGTGCCAGTAAGGGGGCTTTGGGTAAGGCGGCCGCTCTTTTCGCCTGGGAGGAGTTGGGGGCTCGCCGTCTAGCTGTCCTTTCCTTCCAGGATCCCGTCCCACAGGGATCCCGAGGGATGGGAGACGAGAGAAACGGTCTGACCCAGGCTTTTGTCGTCGCCGCCGAAGATCTAGGGGCTACCATTCTGTCATACCAGGATGTCGATCATCCAAAGGAGGGGTTCGACCTCGTCTTCTTTGGGGGCCGCTCTTGGGAGGGAGCCATGCTTGTTCTCAGGCTGCGAGGGGCGGGGATAGAGGCTCCTTTGATGGGGGTTATTGACAGGCCCCACCTTGCGAGATGGGCTGGGGAGGCGGCAGAAG
>JAUVHF010000096.1 GCA_030593425.1 Anaerolineales bacterium | reverse complement strand
CCTTCAGGCCAGAAACACCCTTTTCCGACCCTTGTGGCCCAAAATCTATTATACCTCTGGAGAGCCCTTTTGGCAACCCTTAGTCGTGAATTTCTATGACCACATAATCCTGCCCTGAGTCATGGCGAGATAACCTCTCTCCGGTACGCCAATCATAGAGACCAACCCGGATCTCGGCCAGGCCAGGGGGTGAGGGCAGGCTATGCCTATCCGGCGCCACGTCTCCTGGCCTCCAAAGAGAGGTAGGATATAGGCCCCCTAAGGGCTGGCTATCTCCTTGAGCAAGGATGTCGCCCCCTTCATCGAGGAGGTGAATGAAGACGTTATAGTCACCATCCATAGGCTGCATCGCACCCCAGTAGAGAAGGAGTTCGCACCTTTCTCTCTCGAAAACCAAATCGTAGCCCAGGAGGAGGGCATCACCCAACTCGATTGCCAAGGGGTGGGAGATCTCTTTGGGGTCGGCTCCCCGAACCATGAAGACGGTGGCCTGCCCCAAGGGGGTGATCTCCTCTCCTTCAAGATGATATAGACCGGCCCGCAGGTATGCCGTATCGGGAGGTATCGAGGGGAAGATATCCTGAACGATATCCCCTTCTTGCCAGTGGCTAGTGGGGTAGATGTAAACCGCTTCCCCAGTGGCTTCTTTGTCCTCCTGCCATAGGGCTTCTTGGTCGAGGTCGAAAGCGTGGAGATAGGTAATGTGGTCTCTCTCTAATCCCCCTTCAACCATCCAATAGATAGCGAAGCCATCCTCCCTCTCCTCGTAGCCCCAAAGCGAAACCCTCTCCTCGATCCTTTTCTCCACCATGACCGGGGAAGATTCACCCTTGGTTACTCTTAGAAATCGGCCGTCTATGGGTTCAAGAAGGTAGCCAAAAGGAAGTCTAGTGATATTCAACTCTCCGAAGAGGGAAAAATAGACTGGCTGGTCAGAATCGAGAATGGTCAGGAGCCTCTCGTAGTCTCTTTTGTCTTTGAGAGCGATGCCAGAGACTCGGATGTCCGCCCTGAGCCCCTCCACTCTTTGCAGGTATTGAAGGGCAGTGGCCATCACCCAATCGGCCTTGAGGATGGCTCCCTCCTCCAGGGGATAGTTCAGGACCTCTCGAGCCTCGGCCTCTATCCCCCCATCTACACGGGCGGTGTAGGCGGTCAGGCGAGGATAATTGCCCCAGAGCAGGAGAAGAGCGCTCAAGACAACTGTGGCCTCCAGTCCAAATCGAAGGTAGCGGGGCAAAAAAGCGGCCACAAAGGCCACTCCAAGGCCGATCCATAAGGCGAGAGTCAGAAAGGCAGGGGTGAGGAAGACCTGGATGTCCCAGGCGCGATAGAATAGAGAGAAGAGAAGCGTGGTGCAATAGATAATAAGGAGGAAGAACCCCAGGGGGTGGGTTCTCTTATGGCGAAGAAGCGCATATACCCCTATCCCTCCCAGGAGTAACCCAAGGTAGCCAAATTGTTCCTGGGGGAGCCAGAAGATAAGGCGAAGGGGGTCAGATCGCAGGCCAAGGAAGGAGGAGAGAAACCCGCCTCCCAGGACCTTGCTGAAAAGAGCCTTGGAGAGGGCCCCCCTCCGAAATAGGACCCTCAGCGGGATATAGAGATAGATGGAGGATCCTAAGGTCAGGAAGGCCCCCAAGCGCAAAAGGAGCCCTCTATCTAAAAGGATCTGCCTATTTACCTGCCAGATGAAGAGAAGGAGGGCTGGAAAGACTAGGAGCATCAGACGGTGGTGAGCCAAACTGAGCCCATACAGTAGAGCAATAGCATAAAGGAGACGATGGTTCTCCCTTTCCAATTGAGTTCTCTCCCCCCAAAGGAGCAGCAGATAGATAAGGAGCGCCAGGAAGAAGGCGTTAAAGGTATAGACCTCAGTTATCACGCTCTGACTCCAGAAGACATAAGAAAGGGCCAGGTAAAGGGCCCCGGCCAGGGAAGCAAGAGGTCGCCTTGTCATTCGCATGGTGATAAGGCAAATAAGGGACACGGTCAGAGCCCCAAAGAAGGCGGAGAGAAGATTGGCCCGATAGGCGAGAGTTCCCAAAGGTATGAGGTGAAGCCATAGCCACCCCAAAAGGGTATATAAGGGATATCCGGGGGCATGAGGCGGTTCCAGAGTGACCATGGCGTACTGGAATTCTCCGGAGTCGCCTCGCAACATCCCCGGGGCCAGAGTATAGATATATACCGCGAGGCTGGCCAGGAAGAGGCCAATGGGGAGAAGGAAAGAAGGCGAAATATTTGCTCTGGCTTTAGTGATTTGGTACATTATCTCTAGAACCCATTCTACCGACCTCAATATCTCCTGTCAAGACTACGACTCGGTGAAGTCGAAAGTTCTATGGACCTCGGTATTAGGTGATAAATAGAGGGAGCAGAAAGACTCTCTAAAGAGATGCTCTTTCCCCAGTTGGCCTAGCCAAACACGCCTTTTTCAACAGTCTCCCTACTTCATCCAACGGTCTCCGAGCAACGACAGAGGGGTCTGTTTGTCCTTTGATCTGGGGAGGGTTATAATCTGAGAAGGGGATGGGGAAGGAAACGGCTCTTTATCGCCGGGTAGGGACTCAATTCGAGAACTCCTACGGTCGGCCGCCGGCTATCGTTGTTGCGGCGCCGGGGAGGGTGAACCTCATCGGCGAGCACACAGATTACAACGAGGGCTACGTCCTCCCTGTGGCTGTTGATCGGTATATCCTCGTCGCCGCAGGACCCCGAAAGGATAGAAAGGTCTCTCTTCGGGCTCTCAATCTAGGAGAGGAAGACGCCTTCTCGCTAGACGAGATAGAGCGAGGAGAAAGGGAGTGGAGCAACTACGGGCGGGGTGTGGCCTGGGAGATGGAAAGGGCCGGGCATCGACTCCAGGGCATGGAGGCTGTGATCTGGGGGGATCTGCCTATGAAGGCTGGGCTAGGCTCCTCGGCAGCCTTGGAGGTGGCGCTCGCCTACTCTTTTCAGTTGTTATCTAACCTGGAGATCGAGCCCCTCCAGTTGGCCCTCCTCTGTCAAGGGGCGGAAAACGGTTTCGTGGGTGTCCAATGCGGCCTCATGGATCAGATGACCTCCGCTTTAGGCGAAAAAGGTCACGCTCTCCTCATCGATTGTCGCAGCCTAGATCGCCAGTTGATCGCCGTCCCCCCAGAGGTGGATATCGTAGTTGCCGATACCGGGAGACGAAGGGGACTGCTTGATTCCCAGTACAACCTTCGTCGCCAGGAGTGTCGGGAGGGAGCAAGGCTTTTGGGAGTCCCTTCGCTACGCTCTCTCTCCCCCAAAGAGTTGGCGAAGCGCAGGAGTGATTTGCCACCAACCATCTATCGCCGTGTTAGGCATGTAGTGAGCGAGAACCAACGAACCTTGGAGGCTGCAGAAGCATTGGGAGGAAACCTGGAGGCTTTCGGCCGGTTAATGTACGACTCCCACCATAGCCTGCGCCACGATTTCGAGGTAAGTTGCCCTGAACTGGATATCTTGGTAGAGGCTGCTCGGAAGGTCTCGGGGGTCTACGGCTCGCGCCTCACCGGGGCTGGCTTCGGCGGTTGCACCGTGAGCCTGGTGAGCCGGGAGGCGGTCCCAGAGTTTCAAGCCCGGGTGGCCAAGGAGTATGAGAAAGCCACGGCGAAGAAACCGACGATCTATGTTTGTCGCCCCGCACAGGGGGTACGAGAGGTCTCGAGGTGCAGATGAGGGAAACAACCGTTTCAGAAGAAAGGTTCGTTGAGGAGTTAAGGGCCCAGGTGGAGGATGTCCTCCTAGTACACGACGTTTCGTTGAGACAGGGGGGACGGGCTGTCCTCTTCTCTGGGCGGCTCCTTTGGGATGCGGAAACCGCCTTCTCTCTCCTCTACGAGAGGCTGCAAGCCAAGGGTTTGCTCCCCTTCCTTCAGAGGCGGAGAGGTCAGGATAGCGTGCTCATCGTCCCCGCTCCCCGGGAAAGAGGGAAGCCCCGGCCCATCATCAACCTTCTGCTCTTCCTAGCCACCATCCTCACCACCCTCTATGTGGGAGCGGCCTGGGAGGGGTTCGATGCCCTGCAGAACCCTGCAACTCTAAAGTTCGGGATCCCCTTCGCCTCCGCTCTCCTCCTCATCTTGGGAACCCATGAGTTGAGCCATTATTTCGTGGCCCGGAGACATGGCCTTAGGGTGAGCCTCCCTTATTTCATCCCCGTCCCCATCGGCTTGGGGACCTTCGGAGCCTTCATCAAGATGGAATCGGTAGCCAAAGATCGAAAAGGCTTCTTCGACGTGGGGCTAGCCGGACCACTGGCTGGGCTGGCGATCGCCATCCCCGTTTTGATCTTCGGCCTCTCCCTCTCCGAGGTAAAGCCTATCATACATGGGCCGGGCTACATCAGCGAGGGTAACTCGCTGTTGTATCTGACCCTTAAGTATATAATTCACGGTCAGATCCTCCCCAGTAGAGGGGTCGATGTCTTCCTCCATCCTATCGCCTTTGCTGGTTGGATCGGGCTGATGATCACCGGGGTCAACCTACTGCCGGCGGGACAGTTGGACGGGGGGCATGTGGTCTACGCTCTTCTAGGAGGAGCCTACAAGTGGGTAGCCCAACCGGTTCTTCTCCTCCTTATGGGCCTGGGGCTCTTCCTCTGGCATGGCTGGCTCGTCTGGGCCCTCTTCATCCTTCTAAGCGGTCCCCGCCACCCCAGACCCTTGAACGATATCACCGGGGTGGGCGGGAAAAGGAAGGTGGTTGGCATCTTGGCCCTCATCCTCCTCCTCACCATCTTCACCCCCGTGCCCTTCAGTTAGGAGTAAACCGCTCGAGCGATGAGATTGGACCTATATGAAAGGGACGCCTCGGCGTCCCCTTTTCATGGCATCAACAGTTGCTACCTCGCTGGACTATCACTCCGTCACATGACAATTCTGGCATAGGTCATTGGTGCGGCCAGCGTGGTCGGCTGGAACCTGCGGTGCCCCTCCTACGCCCGTTTCGTGGCACACGAGGCAGTCGGCCCGTCCCCCCAGAGAGTGGGGGATGAGGGTCGGCGGAACATGGCACCCCTGACAGGTCTCGTTACCCCGACCGACATGATCAGCCGGGTATTGAGGGGCGCCCGCGGCACCTGTCTCATGACAAACCAGACAGTTCGCTCGGTCCTTCAACGAGTGGGCGATGGAGGGTGGGGCTCCTGGTGTCTCCGCTGGTGGCGGTGTAGGGGTGGTGGGCACCGGCGTGGTTGTAGCCGGTGGGGTAGTAGGCGCTGGTGTGGCCGCCCCTCCACAGGCCACAAGAAGCCCCAAGGAAAAGAACACCACGAGACAGAATAACCCAAAGAGCCGATATCTCATCACGCGAACCTCTTCAATTAACTAGTTCGATCTCCAAGCCGTTGTTCGTCTCCAGGATTATCACGGGTAGCGTCAGATGGTACCATCTCACGCTACCAACCTTGGCCGTCAGCCTGCCCTGGCATCGTCAGGACAGGGAAACCCGGCCTACTGACTAGACCCAGGGGCAAATAATTGTGCCGTCTCGTCCTGCACCAGAACCCAGATGGAGTAGGCCCCCACAGCAGTTCCGATCGGGATGTTGAGTAGGTCCAAGACGGAAACTATCAGAACCAGGTACCTTGCCCAGGGCCATCGTATTAGTAGCCCAATGCCGCCGATGATTCCAGGCACCGAGACTACAACTAGGAAAACGGCTACCCCAGAGCCGATGGCTGTGAGGATGGGTCGCGCTTGCTGATCTCCCGAAAGAACCCCGACCCCAACCAGAACCGTAAAGACGATTATCGCAGCCAGAATCCCCAACGCGCCAAACCCGATGCGGAGTACTCCAACAGCGGTGACGTGCTTCTCCATCTTTCTTATTCTCCTTTCACGGTCAAGTTTATGTTCAGCGATTTGGGCCAACTTGCTGAGTGGCGAATAGAGTATCGAGCCACCCAACACGTTTCCATCCAAGCGCCAACTGACGTCTTGGGCGGTAAACTCATTCTACCACCCAACAAAGGGGGGGTCAATAGTGGGCAGGCCCTCTTCCATCCTCACTCAGAAAGAGTTGCTACTTGCGTTCTACCGAGGAATCGCCGGACATTTCTACTCTCCCGAGCGTGGGGCTACCCGGATAGTAGACGTGTGAAGCGCCACTGGCCCGACGAAAGGTGTCGGTATCTGGGGCTATTGCGTTATGCCATACAGGGTTACCTCACCGCCATGGCGGTGAACCTGAAGAAGATAGTCAAACTCCTCACTGGGGTGGGGCTCAAGGGTCCCAAGAGGAGCTGCCTCTCGGTTGCCTGACCCAGGGGGGG
>JAUVHF010000006.1 GCA_030593425.1 Anaerolineales bacterium | reverse complement strand
GCATGAGCATTTCGTCGCTTTCTTTCACCTTCAGTTCAGCTAGTACCAGGGCTCCGTCACTGTCCACAAAAAGCACATCGAGAGGCCCACGCTCCGTCTTCCTTTGGTGGTCAACAAAGCTCAAGCCCTCCTCAATAAGGGTTGGTGCTTGCCTCACTGCACCCTCTAGCTCCTTCTCCGTGATTTCCACTCTCTTATAGCTCCTCATTTCGCAATCCTCCTCCTGCAGATTCCCTCAATCCTTGACCCGTGCCCCTAAAACATCTTCGTGTCGTTGATGGTCAAGACGAACTCGCAATCCAAGAAGCGCACGGCCCGCCGGGTCATGAGCATCCTACTCATGAATATCTCGAAATACTCCATCACACTGGATATCTCTGTGTCAACCTCCAACTCCAAGGTTATGGTCCTATTCTCCGCGTCCACCCGCACGAAGGAGCGCTGGGCGGCGTAGTTCACCCGGTCGTGGATGTCGAAGGAGAGCATATCGGGGTTCTGCACCCGCGAACGGTGCACATCGGCCTTGTCGGCGATGATGACCGCCGCCGAGACCTCGCTCACCGGCTCTCCCCGCTCCTCCTCGTGGTTGCCGATGGCGGCCATGATGAGGGCTATCTCGTCGAACCCCATCCCTAGACGCCGCAAGATGTCCAGGGCGATGAGGGCGCTGGCGCTAGCGTGAGCATCCCGATGGATGGCGTTCCCGATGTCGTGAAGATAGGCCGCTATGGCTGCCAATTCCGCCCTCCTCTCCGGGTAATCGAGATGCAAAAGGACGTTTTGTGCGATATTGGCCACCAGGCTGGCGTGTCTCTCACCATGCTCCGTATAGCCCAAGGTTCGCAACTGCTCATTGGCCGATTCCAGCAGAGCGACCACCTCCCCATCCTGCTTCACGTCATCCAGGGTAACTACCCCTCCCTTCGCTCCCTTCAACTCCGTGGGCGTCGTATTCGATTTAGTCAATGACTTATACCTCCAGACTCAGAACCCCATCTACAAAGGGGTAAAGATGATCGCAGTTCAGGCAACCTATCGCCTCGCTCCTCCGAGCCAGGGAGGAGCCACAGCGGGGACAGAGGAGAACCTCCAAGAGGTTCTGGGGAGACTCCCCTCCAGGCGAACCTCCCTTCTTGGCCCATACCAGGTCATAGCACTCCTGCCACCGATTAACCTGCACATCCTCCAGGGAGAGAGAGCCCAATAGACCCTTGAGTTCGTCCCTCCCAAAAGTCCGTCCAGGGAAAAAGAACGTATCGCGACCCACCCGATTACTGAGCAGGAGAACCCCGCCCGGGGCCAAGACCCGCGCCATCTCCCCAAGGGCTAACCTCTGGTGGGGCATGAACTCCAGGCCCTCAATGCAGGTAACGGCGGCGAAAGAACCGTCGGCAAAGGGCAACCGAGTCGCATCCTTCCAGATCAAAGATGCCCGGCCCCCATACCCCTGGGCCTTCTCCCTCGCCACTCGAAGTATAGGCAGTGAAGCGTCCAAGCCCACTAGCCAGCCCTCGAACCCTGGACGGCGCAGGATAGCCAGAAGCATCCTCCCCGTGCCGGTGGCCACATCGAGGACGGGGGGACAGTTCCAACCCCCAAGCCTCCTCTCCAAAGGTATAGCCAGGTGCCAGGCGTCCTCGGCCGCGTCAAACTCCTTGATCTCATCGTAACTCTTGGCTCCCCAGTCGTAAAGAAACCGCACCACCCTAGGGCCGAGATAGATACCCTCGGTGAGGACGAGCAACCAATACGCCAGACCAGCCAGAAGGAGCGCCAGAGCCGCCCAGATCGCGAACCTCATATCGCCACCGCCAAGGCCCCAACCATCATCCCCATCAGGGCGAAGAATTGAGTGCGCCGCAGATACACACGGCCGCGCTTCAAAACCGGTTGAAGCAACATCTGAGGCAGGAGTAGAAGAGCCACGACCCCCGCAAGTATCGGCTCCTTGGTCAGAACCAGAACCGCTACCCCGAAGATCTGCACCAGGTTGAGGAGTCTTATCCCCTCATCTCGTTCGCCTTTATCTATGCTTTGGAAAGCGTAAAGGACCCCGGTGTAGATCAGAGCCCAAAGGATCGCCTCGCCATGTCGCTGGAGCGCTACTTGAGGGATGAGAGGCCTGAAAGCCAGATAACCCACTAGCCAAGCCATCCCCCCTGCATAAGAGGCTCGAAGCAGGAGACTCGGTTCCCTGCCACCATGTAAACGTAGCGATTCCCAGGCCACCAAAATCAAAGCCACGGCTATGAGCATGACTACGCTCTGACCCAAAAGGATAGCCAGAAGGAAGGCCAAAGGAAGGGCGAAGGCTAGACCGGCCAGAGGGGCTTCGAACCTGGGCCAGACCGAAGACCACCAAGATAGCCGCTCTTCCGCCCAACGGAAGAGACGATCAGCCAGGGAGCCAGGCAGAGTATAGGGTGGCGGGGAGAGCCTGGCCTTTGACCTTTCGCTGAGAGAGGTGGGGTTGTAGGGAGATGCCATAGCAGATGCCTCCCGCCAGATGGTTCCCAGGAGCGGATCACCTAGAAAGAGGGACAAAAGAAGAACCAGAACCGTCCACCCGTTGAACCCCAACCTCCCGGAGGCTAAACCACCACAGAGAACCGCCCAGGCTGGTCCCAGCCAGATGCGAGGCTTGGCCCACGAAGCCTCCAGGCCCAATAGAACGCTCTCTATCCCCCGCCCATCCAAATCAGAAACCCACCTCTTCCCAATGGTCTTTCGATAATTATACCATTAACGACCTCTTCCAGCCAAAACACCTGAAGCAAAAAGGGAGAGGGGTAATCCCTCTCCCTTGAACGGCGCTGAAAGGCAGGCTACGATTCAGGGGGCTTTTCTTCGTCCTTCTTAGCCCTTCTGCGCCGGGGCTTAGGCGCTTCCTCGGCCGCAGGCAGAGGCGGTGCCTCTTCGGGGGTAGCGACAGGGGGTGGATAAGGGGTTGTCCCAAAGCGAGTGAGAATCACAGCCCCCAGCCCCCAGGAACCGGCCACCAAGGTAAAGAGGAAGCCGATGCAAAGAGGTACAGCGGAGATGAGGGTGATGAGAAAGACGCCCAAGAGGACGGAGGCTAAGGGCTCCGGCTCGGCGACCTTCACCGCTTGGAGCAGCCTCTCCCCCACCACCGAGCCCAAGACTATCCAGCCGTAAATGGCTGCCGCCGCCAAGGCTATGAAGAGGAGCAGCCAAGCCACCCAGCCGATGCAAACGACGATGAAAAGGATCGGGGTGAGGAGTAAGAAGACGAATAGGGTAAGGAACCCCACCCCGATGCTGGGGAAGGGTGCCCCCTCAACCGTTGCGCTCACAACCTTCACCTGTTCCGGCAGGAGAGCCACCACCAGGAGGCCCAAAGCCATCAGGGCCACGATGGTGACCAAGGCGCGGAAGGCGCGAAAGAGAAAACCGGCGAAGGGATCTATCCGCCAACCCCTAACTCCGCCCCATCTGAAGCCGTAGGAAGGCCTAAAGCGCAACTCCGCCCCTTCCACCACCTGGCCGCCCACCTCTGCGCCCTCGGCTCGCTCCACCTGGCCGAAGATGGCGACCACATCGTTGCCCACCTCAGCCGTTGGTCTCAGGCGGATACTCCCACCTACGCTGGCCACATCGCCCGCTACCTCTCCGGCGATAGTTACGTTGCCTCCTATAGCCGCTAAATCCTCTTCGATAACCCCTCCCTCCTCGACTAATACCTCCCCTCCGAAAACCACGGCATCGCCATCTATCCACCCCTCGGTCTCGACGATGAGATCGCCGCCGAAGATGACCAGATCGCCCTCCAGTTCCTGGCCGGACTCTACCGTGTAATCCTGCCCGAAGATGACTCGGCCCTCATCGCCTCCCTGGGCAAAGGCCGGCGGGACCACGGCTACCGATAGTAGAATAGCGATCAAGAACGCCAATAGTACCCTCTTCATTTGAACCCTCCTTCTTAGTTATTCTGAGGCAAAGGTGCACGGATCACCAGTCTAGCCCAGACCATCATCAACCCTAACATCAAAAAAGAGTAGGGCAAAAGGAGCCCAGGGGGTAAAGCCCCCAGAGTCGCACCCAAGAGGAAGGAGCAAGTCTGAGCCAAGGTGGTGCCCGTTTGCATGAACCTCAGCAAGAGATCGAACCCCAACTCTATCAGGGTAGCGGGCGCTGCCAGCGTGCTCCACCAAGGGGTCAGGAGCCCCACGACGGAAAGCAGAGCCAAAAAAGTTAGCAGGAGGGATACAGCCACCAATGCAGGAGCGACCCTCGTCAGGCGACGGCGAGCCTCCTTCTGGGCCAGCCTGGCCATCACTCGAGCGGTGAAACCAGGTTGCGGCGAGAAGAGAGGTGCTTCTGAGAGAAGGAGACCCACCTCGTGTAAGGCGCTCAATTCATCCCCACATCGAGCGCAAACCGCCAGGTGCTCCTCTAGCCACTGCTTCTCTTCCCCGACGAGTTCCCCGTCTAAATATGCTGGGATCAGTTCTCCTCGATGCACCATTTAAGGTGCCTCCCCCATAGCCATGTTTGAACGCTGAGAGGCGGATTCTCTCTCCTCCCTTAACCCTTGAGCCAGCATCCTTCGGGCTCGATGTAACCTGGACTTCACCGCTCCCTCTCCCAAGCCCATAACCTCTCCGATCTGACGACAGGAGAGATCGTTCCAATAGTAGAGGATGACCACCAGCCGATAGTCGGGAGGGAGACGCTCAAGCAGTCGACGGATCTCTTCCCGTTCCTCCTGCCGTTCGATCTCCCTTTCTGGGTCTCGATCAGTTGAGAACTGGCGTCCAAGGGGGATATCCTCCAAAGATATCGTCGAGCGCCGGCGACGAAGCCGGTCGATGCAATGGTGGGCGGCGATGGCAAGAAGCCAAGAGGAGAATTTGCGCGCCGGATCGTAACTCCGCAACCGAGAGTAGGCACGTAGGAAAGTCTCTTGGGCGGCATCCTCGGCGTCGCCAGCGTTCCCCAGCATCCGATAGGCCAAGTTGTAGACCGCTGCCTGGTAATTCTCCACCAGCCGGGCGAAGGCTTCTTGATCGCCGGCCAGCGCCTCCCGGACCCAGCCGCGCTCCCCCTCCCTGCCGTGAGCCTCGTCGAAGGGCATCCCGTTCCCCTGCATAGTAATATACGCATTATACAGCAACTAGGTTTCAAGCCCAAAGTACCCTGGCCGTTGATAAGAGGCCCAAACCCTGCTATAATATGGGCATAGTCACTTCCCTACGGGATCCTTTAAGGACATCAATCGAGCGAGGAGGGGATCATGTACCAGCGGATAGTGATCGTGGGACATCTGGGAGCCGATCCCGAGATGCGATACACCCCCAGCGGCGCCCCAGTCACCAACTTCCGGGTGGCCACCAACCGTCGCTGGACCGATGCGGAGGGCAACCGCAAAGAGGAAACGACTTGGTTCCGGGTCGTGGCCTGGCGTGGGCTGGCCGAGACGTGCAACCAGTTCCTCACCAAGGGACAACTAGTCCTGGTGGACGGACGGATGCAACAGCGCAGTTGGGAGGATCAAGAGGGGCGAACGCGCACGACCTGGGAACTCCAAGCCAGGGACGTTAGGTTCCTCACCCCCAAGGGGGAGCGGGTTACCGAGGTCATGCCAGGCGAGGAAATCCCTCCGGAGGAGGAGATCCCTTTTTAGAAGGTGTGGAAGGCCTCGCCAGGATAGGAGTGACCACCTGCCGGACTAAGGTTGGATGGGTGGGTTTGGCCATCTCTCCCAAGGGGATTCTGGCATTGGAGTACCCCCGCGCCACGAGAGAAGAGGCCTTGGCCAACCTGAAGGAGCGGTGGCCGGAAGCCTCATTTGAAGAGTCGGCTGCCCAGGAGTTGAAGGAGCAGTTGCGCCGGTATTACGCCGGGGAGCCGGTGACCTTCGCGGCGAAACTCGATCTGGAAGGCTATACTCCTTTTGAACGACGGGTTTGGGCGGTCACCTCTCGCATCCCCTATGGCCAGACTCGCCCCTACTCTTGGGTGGCGAAAGAGGTGGGCTCGCCACGCGCCTATCGGGCTGTGGGCGTGGCCCTGGCCAAGAACCCCATCCCTATCATCATCCCCTGTCACCGCGTGCTTCGAAAAGATGGAACCCTGGGTGGCTACGGCGGAGGTCTGGACATGAAACGCAGGCTCTTGGAGATGGAGGCCCAAGGGGCACAAACTTGACAGTGTTGTCAGGAGTTATCTACTGACAGCCAAAGACGGAGCCCTCGCCTCCCGAGTCAGATTTTACCACCAACGTAGCGTCGGGCTTCAGCCCGACGGGAAGACGTCGACCCAAAGGGCGCCACTACCTGCCTCCTCCCGCCACCAGCCTCCTTATCGTTTCCACCTCCTTGCCGCCCAAGACCAGTGATGCCAGGAAATAAACCCCGGTTCCCAAAGCCATAGCACCTCCCGCTTGAAGGACGATGTGGCTACCTCTTGTAGCCCCGGCGAACCAGGCCACCGCTATTCCCATTAGGGCCGCCGCGGCGGTGATCTTGACCAAAGAGGTCAGGAGTTCCCGCCCACCCATCCCTTTCATCCGCCCCCGCAGGACAAATAATAGCCAGACCATCTCCACCATGGTGGCCAGAGAGTTGGCCAAGGCCAACCCTCCATGGGTCAATGGCTCCATGAGGAGGAGACAGAGAACGATGTTGAGAACCATGGTGGCTAACCCTATCAGGACCGGCGTTAAGGTGTCGTGGAGGGCATAGAAGGCCCGGGTGACTATCTCCACCGTAGCGTAGGCGAAAAGCCCTAAAGCGTAGAATTGCAGGGCCCAAGCCACTGCGCCGGTGGACTCTAGGCCGAACCTCCCCCGCTCCAAAAGCAACCTGATTATCGGCTCCCGCAAGAGGAAGAGCCCCACCGTGGCCGGGACGGTGAGGTACCAGGTCACCCGCAGGGTTAACGAAAGAGCCCGACGCAGGTCCCCTAACTCCCCCTTGGCCGTCAACTCGGAAAAAGCAGGAAAGGCCACGGTAGCTATGGCCATGGCGAAAACGCCCAGGGGGAGAAACATCAAGAGCCAGGCGTAGTTTAGAGCGGCTAGACTGCCCGCTACCAGGCCCGAAGCCAGGATAGTGTTCACCAAGAAATTGATCTGCATGGTGGCCAGCCCCAACATGCGGGGCAGCACCAACCGCCCCACCTCCCGCACCCCTGGATGCCCAAGGTCCAAGATAGGGAAGTAACTCAGCCCTCTCTTTACGAGTTCCGGAACCTGGATCAGGAGGTGCAAGCCAGACCCCACCACCACGCCTATAGCCAAGCCATAGACCCCCATAGTGGGAGAGAGGAAGAGCGCCCCTCCGATGATGGAGAGGTTATAGATGGCTGGAGCCCAGGCTGGCCAGAGGAAGTGCTGAAACGAGTTGAGGATGCCCATGGCGATGCCGCTGACGCCGAATACGACCGAGGAGAGGAGCATGAGCCGCATAAGGCTAGTCGTGAGGGCCTGCTCTCCAGGACCAAAACCGGGCGCCACCACTCGGGCCACCAGTTGGGGGGCGAAGATAGCGGCCAGGAGGCTGGCCACAGTCACGGCGATGAACACTAGGTTGAAGATGGCGCTAGCCAGCCGCCAGGCTTCCTTCTTCTCGCCCCGGGCCAGATATTCGGTGAAGACGGGGATGAGGGCCGACCCCAGAGCACCCCGGGCGATGATCTGGAAGATCAAATCGGGTACCCGAAAGGCAGCCAGATAGGCGTCCAGTTCCCAACTGGTCCCGAACTGGCTGCTGACAATCATCTCCCGAGCCAACCCCAACGCTCGGCTGGCCACAAAGGCCACCATCACCACGCCCGCGGCCCGGGCAAGTTCTCCTGCTCGACCCTCGTCCATCCCTACCTCAACTATTGGGCCTCACTATTATAGTCAAATCGGCTGGCGAGGAAAGGCGTCGTATGTAGTCATGCTAACTGGACAAAGGGACGGAAATCGAGTATTATTTGATCAGTTGGTAACCACGGAGGTCTCTTGGCTACTACAGCATCGGCAAAGAAGAGGATCAGGTCCTCGGCCCGAAGGAGGGAGCGAAATCGGGTATTCCGCTCTCGGCCTCGGACCTTCATAAAGAAGACGGATCGGCTCATCGCCGAGGGCAAACTGGAGGAGGCCACTCAGGCCGCGCGGGAGGCTATGAGCGCCCTCGATAAGGCAGCGGTGAAAGGGGTTATCCATAAAAAGAACGCTGCCCGCCGGAAAGCCCGGCTCATGAGGCGACTCAATCTAGCCCTCAAGGTAGCCGAATAGATCCCCATTCGGCTACCTTAAAAGGACCCCGGAGATCATTAGTCCCCTTGACATAGCACGTCTGTTCTGGTACAATATAGACCAGACGTTCGAGATGAGCGGCCACAAGATGCGACTGGGGCTCCTTTGGTTCGATGATGACCCGAAGAAAGAGGTCTCTCTAAAGGTTAAGGAGGCCGCTGAGCGGTACTTTGAGAAGTTCGGTCGGCGGCCCAATCTTTGCTACGTGAGCCCCGCCACCCTTCCCTTGCAAGGCATCCATCTCGATGGCCTGCGCGTCTTGTCTAGCCCCCTGGTCCTCCCCGACCACTTCTGGGTAGGAGAGCGCCATCACTCCAAAGAGAAGGAAAAGAGGGCTCCCCAGAGTCGAGGTTGACGGCCAACTACCGCTTTCCTATTGAGAAGAAGAGAGCGCGATTAGAATTCCAAAAGGGCTTCAAACCGAGCACCTCTGGAGGCTTGGCCAGGACTTTCTAAACGACCTGGTCAAGAGAGCCGACCTGTGGTAGACTGAAATCGATGCGCTATCTTGTCCTCTCCGATATCCATGGCAATCTGCCCGCCTTGAAAGCGGTCTTGGCCGAGGTCGATCTGGCCCATATCGACGAGGTGCTCTGCCTGGGGGACCTAGTTGGCTATGGGCCCCATCCCAACGAGTGTATCGCCCGCCTCCGAGAACTCCCCCTTCGCTGCGTGGCCGGAAACCACGATTGGGCGACCATCGGAAAGATGGATACCGCCGAGTTTAACTCCGCCGCTCGGGAGGCCTGTCAATGGACAGCAAGAGAACTGGCCGCAGAGAATAGAGCCTATCTGCAAAGCCTCTCCGAGACCTTCGTTCAAGACAACTATACCTTGGTTCATGGTAGCCTCCGCGCTCCCATCTGGGAGTATGTTACCCATCCCCTAGTGGCCCAGCGGACTTTTGAACTTCTCAACACTCAACTCTGTTTTCATGGTCACACTCACGTTCCGGTGATCTTCCGCGAAGAGGGGGCACACCCCCAGGCTTACATCCTCCCTCCTGGACAGAGGGCAACCCTGGATACGAACCGGTATATGATCAACACCGGAAGCGTGGGGCAGCCTCGCGATGGCGATCCCCGGGCCAGCTATCTTCTCTTCGATAGCCAAGAGGCGGCACTCGAGTATCGGCGAGTGGATTACCCCGTAGAAGAGACCCAGAAGTCGATGAAAAAGAAAGGGCTCCCCGAAAGCCTCATCACCCGTCTCTCCTACGGCTGGTAGGGAACCTTTGAAGGAGTAATAGCGTCTTGAGATTGTAAGAGACCGATACCCCATGAGGAGGAGACTATGAAAGGCAAACTATTCCTAGCGGTGCTTATCCTCGCCCTCCTAGTACAGGCTATAGGTTGTGCCCCCGCGGCGATGCCCACCCCCGCCCCAGAGGCTCCCGTCCCTGCCCCTGCCGTCGTCGAGGGCGTCGTCGAGGAGTATGAGAAGGGTGCTGCAGGCCTGGCTGTACCCCCAGCGGAGGAACGGCTCATCGTAAAGACGGGGAGCATCTCGCTCTTGGTGGAGAATACAGAGGAGAGCCTGACCAAAATAGAGGCTCTGGCTTTGGAACTGGGAGGTTTCGTCACCAACTCCAATTCCTGGAGAGCAAATGAGCAACTACATGCCACCATCACTATCAGAGTACCCGCCGAATCGTTCGATGAGGCGAGGAGGCGCCTCAAAGAGGGTGCATTGGAGGTCCAGAGTGAGAACATCTCCGCTCAGGATGTGACAGAGGAATATGTCGATCTAGAGGCCCGCCTCACCTATCTAGAAGAGACCGAGGGGGAACTGCGTGAACTCCTCCGCTCCGCCCAGGAAAGGGGCGAAAAGGCGGAAGGGATACTAGCCATCTATCGACAACTCTCCGACATCGGCATCCAGGTGGAGCAGACCAAGGGACGGATGCAATACTTGGAAAGGAGCGCCGCCATGTCCGCCCTCACCGTGACACTCACCCCCAAGGAGGAGGTGCGGGTGGTGGAGCCTGGATGGGACTGGCTGCGCACCGTCCGGGAATCCCTCCGCGACCTAGTAAAGGCCCTTCAGTTCTTAGCCGACATAGCCACTCGGTTCATCGTCACCCTCCTGCCCATCCTCATCATTGTAGCCCTACCCTTTGCGCTCTTAGGATGGCTGGTGTGGATGTGGCGACGGCGAAGGGCTAGGAAAGAAGGCTAGGGCCAACAGACAAAAAGGGGCACGATATCGTGCCCCTTTCTACGCGGAGGGCTCTTCCGGTGGCTCTTTCTCCGCCTTTCGGTAGGCCTCAAGCCACTTTTGCAGTTGGGCGGCCTGCGCCTCCTGCTCCCTTCTCTTCTCCCTCTCGCGATAGGCGTCCAGCCGGGCGAAGATCTCTCCTTGAACGCGGCGGGGGTCGTGTACCCAATCGAAGGTGAACTCCCCCTCGGTAGCCGCGGTCTCTATGATCACCATGCCCACGTTGAGGAGGTTGTAAGCTATGCCAGGGATGAGGTACCGCACATCCTGGATCATGGCCAGGCTGGCCTCCCTCCGCTCTTCTCGTAAGAAGAGGGGCTTCTTCTCCATGTCTATGATCCGATCGTCGGTCAAGATATAGACATCGTTCCGCCAATCCTCGTACCGGTAGAGGATGAAGAGAGCCAAGAGACTAGCGGCGGTTACGCAGAGGACCAAAGCCGAGGTTCGAGGCAAGCGAGAGACCAAGGGGAGCCCTAAAGCCACAGCGCCTCCTATCTCCAAGACGAGTACTAGAAGGACCAGGGGGCCCGCCGTCTTCCGCAAGAGAATGTACCAATGCTTCCTCCAAGTCACCTGGGAGTCCTCCTCTAAGCGTAGGCGAGGGAAAAGGTAGTCAAGGAGGAGAGGGAAAACGCCTCTCTTCTTGGTAACGACAGTCATCTCTTGGGGCTCAACGAGGTCCTCCTCTGGGGGGGCTTCTTCCTTTCGGGAGCGCTCCGCCTGGGCCAGAATCTCCTCCCGCACCCGGTCCGCCTGGGGCAAGGCGGTGAGAACCATCTTGCCCTTAGCCCCCGCGGTCTCTATGACCAAGTTCGCGAAGCCCAATAGTCTGGCCAAAGCGTGGGGTGAGACCAAGGTCACGTTCTGGATCTTCCATAGCAGAGCCTCATTTCGCTCCTCATAGAGGAGCATCACCTTCTCCACCTGGACTACGCGCTTGTTGGTGACCACATAGTAGTCGTTTTGCCAATCGAGATAGAACCACATAAAGAGGAGCGCGGCCAGAGGGCCGAGGAAAAGGTAGGCCAAAGGAAGGAGACGACCAAAAGAGCCTAAAAGCCAAAAAGCAGCGGGCAAGGTGAGCAAGAAGGCCGGGAGGAACAAGCGAACTGCCAACACATAGGGGTGCCTCCGATGAAGGGAGAGAACAACCTCGTCCTGATGCAGCCACGAGAACCGGTTCTCGATCAAGATACACCTCTATAGGAAATCTCGCGCCTTTTGGGCCACTACCTCGTTCATCCCCTCCACGGCAGCGAGTTCTTGGAGGCTAGCCTGGCGGATCGCTTCCAGGGAGCCGAACTGTTTCAGAAGGGCCTTCCTCCTCTTGGGACCGATCCCCGGAATCTCCTCCAGGAGAGTGGCCAGGCCCCTGCGCCTCCGCAACTTCTGATGGTAACCTAGGGCGAAGCGGTGAGCCTCGTCTCGCAGCCTCTGCATCAACCGCAGGGCTGGGGAATCGTCGGGAAGCCGAAGGGGACGATCGGTCCCTGGACGGTAGATCTCCTCTCGCTCCTTGGCCAGGGCCACGGTGGGAACCTCCAAGCCATGTTCAGCCAGCACCTCTAGAGCGGCGTTCAGTTGGCCCTTCCCGCCATCGATGACCACCAGATGGGGCAGAATCGCCCACGCGCTCTCATCCTCATCGAGGGCTCGACTAAACCGTCGCCGCAGCACCTCTCGCATCATGGCGTAGTCGTTGGCCCCCTGGACGCTCTTTATGCGGAAATGGCGGTAGGCCCCTCTCCGGGGTACACCTTTCTGGAAGACCACCATGCTCCCTGTAGCGGCCACCCCTTGGATATTGGAGATGTCATAAGCCTCGATGCGCAAAGGGAGGGCTTCCAGTCCAAGGCGCTCCTGCAGATCGGTAAGGGCAGCCATCGCTTTCTCTTCGTCGATCGCTTCCTGAGCCTCCAGATGGGCCAAGGTCTGGGCTGCGTTCTCCTCCGCCAACTTCACCAGTCCCCGCTTCTTTCCCCGACGGGGAACGGAGAGGGCCACTTTCGCCCCCCTCCTCTCCTCCAGCCACGCTCTGATCACAGAGGCTTCATCTATCTCGCTCCCCAGGAGGATCTCCGAGGGGACGTAGGCCACCGCGTCGTAGAACTGCTTCAGGAAAGAGGTGAGAACCTCTTTTGTCTCCTCACCCTTCGTCCCCTCCAAGAGGAACGATTCTCGACCTATCAGTTTGCCCCCCCGCACGAAGAAGACCTGGGCGCAGGCCTCGCCATCCCGCCTAGCCAGGGCTATCACATCCTGATTCACCTTGGTGCGAAAGACGATCCTCTGCTTCTCCATAGCCCTCTCTATGCCTCGGATCTGGTCGCGCAGGGATGCCGCCCGCTCGAACTCCAGGTCTCTTGCCGCCTCCTCCATCTGCCGGCGAAGGGAGTCCAGGATCGCCTCCTGCCTCCCCTCCAGGAAGAGGCAGACCCCCTCGATGAGGACCCGATACTCTTCCTGGGAGATAGCCCCGATGCAAGGGGCGGGGCAGCGCTTGATGTAATAGTAGAGGCAGGCCCGCTGGTCTGTGCCGCTGAGTTTGCGCCGGCAGGTCACGTAAGGGAAGATGCGGCGCAGGGTATCTAGGGTCTGGTGCATAGCCGCCGAGGAGGCGAAGGGGCCATAATACTTGGCTCCATCTCGCTGGGCGCGGCGAACGATCTGGATGCGAGGAAAATCTTCCTGCCAACTGATCCTGATATAGGGGTATCGCTTGTCATCCCGGAAACGGACATTGTAGCGGGGGCGGTACCTCTTGATCAAGGAACACTCCAAAACGAGGGCCTCCATCTCCGATTCGGTGACGATAAACTCGAAGTCAGCTGTCGTCCTGGCCAGGTGGGCCAGCTTAGGGCTTCGGGTGGGCGAGGCCGAGAAGTAGGAGCGCACCCTATTTCTTAGATTCGCCGCCTTTCCCACGTAAACCACCTTTCCCTTCTCGTCCTTGAAGAGATAAACGCCCGGTCCAGTGGGTATGCTACTTACTTTTTCCCCTAGATCAGAAGCCATACACCATCCCCGCAATCTCTCTTATTTTACCACAAAAGAGGGCCTAGGGTTACCCCCAGGCCCTCGTCCTTTCTCGCTTCTTCGCTCCTATGCGGCTGCTACCGAGGCACGGTGGAGTTGCCCGAAGAGATGAGCCATCACCAGATACCCCCAGAAGGAGGTGAAGACCACGCCCACTACGCAAGCGATGACGCCGAAACCGGCGATGACACTAGCCACCCAGGCTAGAATCAGGGCTATAATGTAGTTCCCCAAGTTCCCGGTGATGAAACCGAAGAGTTCGCCGAAGCGGAAAGCAGAGCTGAACTCCTCGGTCACCGCGTACTTGACCAGGATAGCCGGCGACAGGATGGCCAGCACAAGGCCATAGAGGCCAACGAGACAGTACAGGGGAAACAAGAGCAGAGCGATGAGGTTTTCACCGCTTCCATTGCCTCCTCCCACGACCAAGGCAGCGACCCAGAAGCAGCCCATGAGCAGCCAGATGGGGATAGTGTAGATGAAGCCGATGATAATCACCATCAGCCCTTTGACGAACTTCTCTCCGAACTTCGACCATTCCGGAAGAGGTCTCTCCAAGCCCTGGGCCACATTGCGGGTTATCTCCACCATGTAGCCTAGAACCGCGAAGTTCACGATGGGGATGATCCCCAAGATACCTCCGATGAGTATCTTCGTGATCCAACTCTCGTCATCGAAGATATAAGTGAACGCCTTGCCGATATCCATCTTAACCTCCTATTGGGTGATGCAACCGCAGGCTCAATGATGCCCGAGGTTGGCAATGATTGCCCTTCTATAAGATATTAACTAGCCTTCATCGTCTTCCAGAGGAGGCCACCCAAACCACCCAGGACGATGGCGATGGCGATGCCCACCAAACATCCGAATGTGCCACCGATCACGGCCGCGAGGGGCCCTGTCGTCCAGCCGAAGAAGAGGGAGGGCTCGATCCCCAAGTCCCGGAGCGCCTGCCACGCCTCGGGAGGGATCTGGCTGAGGGCGCTTGCCGCCGCGGTGGCTCCGAATATGGCGGCCCTAACCAATCCCATGACGATATTCACCACTCCGCCGATAACCGCTGTCACCGCCCCGGCCACCGCTCCTGCACCGGCTCCCTCACCCGCTGTTTGGATCTCCTCGCCTCCCAAACTCACCGCCCAGGCTCCGACCCCTATCCACAGGACTAGGGTGCCAAAACAAGCGATGAGCCCACCCAAACAGGAGATCAGGCCGATCAAGGCCAGAACTACAGCGATGACCCCGCCTATGAGTCCCGCCTTCAAACCCGCTTATACCATGATGCATACCTCCTGGGGAAGATCTCTGCTCCAGGGGCTTCATCCCTGGGCAGGGTGATGTATTATATCAAGGATGGTTCCTGTTGACAACCTCAAAACGGTAGCCCCAGCAGCCTGGTCAACTGGGCACGGGCAAAGCCAACGGCCCCTATCTCCAAGAGTGTGGCTCCCAAACCCAAGGCTAGGGGCAAGAGAGCATCCCTCCAGGTTATAGCCTGCCCCTCCCGGCCGCTCACTACTAGAATCAAGATGGTGTTCACCAGGGTGAAGATGACTAGCACGCCTGAAGCGCTGGCCAGGGCCAAGGGGTAGAGAAGAGCATCGATCTCTGCCCCTACGATGAGGACGATGAGAAGGATTCCCACTAGGAGAATCGAAAGTTCCCTAAAGCCGCTCAGCGCCTCGTTGGGCTTTGGTTCTCGCCAGAGGGTGAAGTTGAAGACGGGAAAGACCAAGATACTTAAAGAGAGGCCATAAAGGGTTCCCGTGCTAAGCCGCAGGCTGTTATGAGACTCATAGAGATGAGGTGCGCCGGGGAAGAAGGAGAGGTAGGAATTCAGGCCATCTATCCCCATGAGTACGATGAACCCTACCAAGAGGATAAGAACTTTCACCGGAGGGAAGCGACTGGCTCTTCCCTTGGCCATGAGTCCCAGGAAGCCCCAAAAAGCCCCCAGAAAGGTCCCGGTACAACGGGCACAGAGGGGCAACTGTCGGCCAGCCAAGTGAAAGGAGTGATCCGGCAAGCGGTGGCAAACGGCGTAGGCTACCGCATCGGCCTTGACCAGCACGGAGACCGGCCATAGAGGCGAGAGGAGGAGCGTGAATACCAGGGCTACAAGAGCGATGACCCCCCATCTCCAGAAGCGACTACCATAGAACACCCGCACCCCCTCTACCATCCCCTAACTTCGCCCCCTGATCCAGTGGCGCTGGCTCAAGGAGAGAACCCTTCTCGGTAAACCCCTCTATACTTCTCGGGAAGGAGTTCTGCCAAGCGGCGCATGATGAAGTCGGAGTTAGCCTTCAGTTGCTCCTTTCGAGATCGTCCTGGGGGGCGCTCCGGCAATCTAAATACCTGGCCGATAATTACGCGGAGATGAGGTCGCTGGAACCGCTTCAACTTCTCAGGAGCCTCTTCTGCCCCGGTGATACCGATGGGCAATATGGGGACGTTCGCCCGTTGGGCTAGAAAGACGGGCCCTGTCTTCCCCCTTTCCAAGGCCCTGCTGAGGCTTATCCTCCCTTCGGGAGCGATGACCAAGACATCTCCCCGCTCCAGAACCGCCAGCGCCTTCCTCAGCGCCTCCCGGTCGTAATGGCCGCGGTTCACCCAGATCGCCCCTCCCAACCTCAAGAGGAACCCCGTCACCGGCACCTCTCGAAGACCAGCCACCGCCAACCCTGTGATCCGCCAAGGCAAGGTGGCCATCAAGAGCGCCGGGTCAAGGTGGCCCAAGTGGTTGAAGACCACCAAAAGAGGCCCTCCAGGGGGGAGGTTCTCCCGCCCCTCTACCTCCCAGCGGGTCAAGATCTTGAAGAGCAGGATGAGAAAAGGCTTGGCTAACCGATAGAACATCGTGGGGCCTAGTAATGTACCACTACCAAGGTACCTGGGTTGCTGGCACTGGAGTATATCACGTTATAGCCTGGAGATAAGGTGGGAGTAGTCCAGTCGAAGAGCCACTGGGCATCGGAAACGGTGAGGTTCACACAGCCAAAACTCATAGGGGTACCGAAGTTGGTATGCCAGTAGGTGCCGTGGAGAGCGTAGCCGCTATAAAAAAACATCGCATAGGGAACATCGGGGAGATAGTAATAGCCAGGGTAGGACATATCCTTATAACGGTACTTGCGCTGCATGCGATAGCGGCCGGTGACGGTGGGGTGGTCGGCCGTCCCTGTGGAGACGATGGCCGAGTATACGGCTCGGTCTCCCTCATAGGCCACCAGCCTCTGGGTGGTGAGGTTAACGTCGATCCACTTTTCCCCTCCCCCACTCCCTGGAGAGGGTTCCTGGCCGCTCTCCTCCAGTATTATCAGCCTCTGGCCCACGTAGATAAAGGAGGGGTTGGCTAAGTTGTTGGCCCTGGCCAAGGCCCAGACGGTGGTATTGTACCGTCTGGCTATTCGGATGAGGATCTCCCCAGGCTGCACCAGATGGACACGAGACTCGCTTGACGGCTCCGGTGATGGCGGCGACGAGGAGTTTAGGCGCAGCCTCTGTCCTGCCCAGATGAAGTTGGGGTTGGAGAGCCCGTTGAGCCAGGCTAAAGTGTTAGCCGTAGTCCCGTGCCTCCGGGCTATGGAAAAGAGGTTATCGCCCCACCGCACAGTGTAGACCGTAGTCGGCGGAGAGCCCTGAGTAGGGATGGTGAGCCGCTGGCCTGCATATATCCAGTTGGGGTTGACGATGGCGTTGGCGCTGGTTATCGCCTCTACGCCGGTGCCATACCTCCTAGCGATAGAATATATCGTCTCCCCCCGCTGAACGATATGTATGACCGGATCGACCTCCGGAGGCGCAGCCCAAACGGAGGTTGCGGCAAAGGATAGAATAATAACCGAGGCGATGAAGGAACAGAACCTTCTATGCGACATCATATGCACATAATGATCGATTTATAAACGCAGGTCAATAGGAAGATAGTCCCCTATTCCGGCATGGCCCTCACCGTCCACTCCGTGGGATCCACGCCTATCTCCCCGATTCGCACCTCCCAATGGAGGTGAGCCCCCGTGGCTAGCCCAGTGGAGCCCACGTACCCTATTAAGGTGCCTCTTTCCACCTCCTGCCCTGGGACCACCGCTATCCCCGAGAGGTGGAAGTAGCCGGTATGGACCCCCAGGCCGTGATCGATGATCACCGTCTTCCCTCGCACGGTCAACTCTTCGGCCAAGGCGATACGGCCGGAGTTGGCGGCCACCACGGGAGCACCCTCTGGAGCGGCGTAGTCCACTCCCATATGGTAACTGGCCACCGGGCCACCTTCATAGGAGCGGCGGGTGCCAAAGAGGGAAGAGACCTCCCCCTCGACGGGCACACGAAACCGCCCTCGCCACGATTTCGAGGGGGTCACCTGAACGAAGAGAGCCTTCACCCGTGCCCATTCCACTTGCACCAGTTCCGGGTCTAGGAGCCCTTCCCGCTCAGGAGGCAAGTCTATATATTGAATGGGGAATTCAGCCGCCGTCACCACCACATAACCTGAGGCTTCCACTGCCCTACCCTCGTCGTCGGTAGCCACGATAGACCAAGGGTGGGCTCCCGGCTCACTCCAAGGGGGAAATCCCGCCAAAGCCCAGTACTCCCCTTCTGCCCCAATAAAGGTGAGACTCCGGCCATCTACGCTCCCCGCCAGGCCCACCTCCTCCTCGGCCCGCACCTTGAGGAGAAGAGTACGTCCCTGGGGCACCCGAGGTGGTACGAACTCCACCGCCAAAATGGGGGCAGGCAGGGTTGCCGACCGAGTGGGGATGATGAGCCGCTGACCGGGGTAGATGAGAGAGGGGTTAGACAGATCGTTGGCCATGGCCAGAGCCCAGACGGTGGTGCCGTGGAGACGGGCGATCTGAGAGAGATACTCTCCGGGGCGCACAACGTGCACCTGGGCCGGCGTAGGCAACTCCGATGGCTGCTGGACAGCAGAGGGGATGATGAGCCGCTGACCGAGGTAGATGAGGGAGGGAGTAGAGATGTCGTTAGCCTGGGCTATGGCTGAAACCGTTATCCCGAAGCGAACGGCTATGCCGCTGAGAGTGTCGCCTGGTTGCACAACGTAACCCTCTTCAGGAGCCACTGACCCCTGAGTGGGGATGGTGAGCCGCTGGCCCACATATATGAGGTTAGGGTTGGCGATGCCGTTGGCTTGAACGATGGCATCCACCGTCGTTCCGTAGTGGGCGGCGATGACGGAGAGGGTCTCTCCCCGCTCTACCACGTGGATAATCGTCCCCTCCGCCTCAGGAGCAGCCTCCAGAGGCTGAGCGAAGAACAGAAAGAGGATGACCAGACTACAAGGAAACGCTCTCCGACCCCTAGTTAGCATCATCTTGCCCGCCTGTCCTGGTAGAGATAGACCTTATTATACACGGTCTCTCTCGAGATTCAAGTTTCACCCACATTGACAAGAGGAGCGTCTCGACATATCCTTCTCTTGAGAATGAACCAAAGACAACCATACAGAAGTCGCATCATCTTGTTTCTCTTCCTCCTGATCCTACTGGGTGTCTCCCTATCCACTGAGGCTCTGGAGAGGGGGGCGCTGGGCGAGATGAGACTCACCGGCGATGGCCGCTCCTACTTCGCTGCCTGGTCGCCAGACGGGAGAGAGATCCTCGTCACTCGGCCAGGGGAGGTGGTGGAGAGCGGAGAGGGATGGCAGACCATTTTCGACCTCTGGCTCCTCAGTGCCGACGGTGAAGCGGCCACCAAACTAACCGGGAACGTTGCCTATCCTGTCTTTTCGCTCGATGGGGAAGAGATCGCCTACCTCTCCTTCCAGGGGAAGGGGAAAGGTCAGGTGTGGCTGCTAGATCTGGATAGCGGCGAGCAAAGGGCGATCGGCCCCGCCGACTGGGGCCTCCCCCTTGCCTGGCTGCCCGATGGCCGCCTGGCCTTCGTCCGGAGGGGGCGGTTAGTCCTGGCCGACAGGCAAGGGAGGGAGGAATTGGAGGCTGTGACTCTAGCAGCCAGATATCAACTATCCCCCACAGGCGAGAGGGTGGTCAGCAGCGATGGCTCGACTCTGCGGGTGGAGGGGGTTGACGGAACAAACCCAAAAATCTTGGTCCACCAGGCCTTGGTGGGCCCCGCTGCCTGGTCCCCCGATGGCACCCAACTAGCCTACATCGTTGTCGGAGACCAACTCCAATCTCAACTCTGGGTCACCGATGCGGATGGCTCAACCCGCCTTCTCCTAGCAGAGAGCGAGAACGAGCAGTTCGGAGCGCCCAGTTGGTCTCCCGATGGGGGGACTATCGCTTTCTCCCGCTGCCCAAGAGGTAGTGGGACAGCGCAGGCCTGCGATATTTGGCTGGTAGGCTCGGATGGCCAGGGGCTGCGCAACCTGACCCCCGGCAACAGGGAAGAGAGCGCCCCCGTCTGGTCACCCGATGGGCGATACCTGGCCTTTCAGCGGGATGGAGACGTATGGGTTCTAGATGTGGAAGAGGCTCTGCTCAAAACCCAAAATTCGGGGGCTTCTCCTAAGCCTATCTCTAAGGAGACCTCCTTCGCTACTCCTTCTATTGGCCTCCCAGCAAGTACACATCTCTCGCCGCCCGACTACATCCGAGTGATTCACCACGCCTACTGCAATTGGAGCCGCAACGTCCCCGATGGTCAAATCGACTACTTCGAACTTGAGACTTATGTCAAGCATGTGGTGCCCTATGAGATGCCCCGCTCCTGGGAACCGGAGGCCCTCAAGGCGCAAGCCGTAGCGGCTCGCTCCTACGGTTGGTATTACGCCCTCAACCACCCCGTCTCCGATTACTGGGATGTGGATGACTGCACCAACTATCAGTACATGGGCCCAAATACCTATCCTGAAACGGACGCCGCAGTGGATGCCACCTGGGGGCAGTACCTCTGGCACAACGACTGGGATGACGGACAGCCTCCTTTGGACTCGCCCATCATCGCCATGTACAGCGCAAACAATGGCGATCCCACCCGAACTAGAGATGACCTTCCCCGCAAGTTTCCCTACCTCCAGGCCATCAACGACCCCGTCTGTTTTGGTGATGCTCGACGCGGCCATGGCTGGGGGCTCTCCCAGGTAGGGGCGCAGCGCTGGGCCGCTTGGCATGGCTGGAACTACCAGCAGATCTTGACCCACTACTACACGGACGTTACCGTGGAGGCCCCCGCGGAGTCAGGAGACGACTCCAACCCCCCCCGGGCTAGCGTAGTCCTCCCCTGGTCGGATTTCTACCTCACCACCAATCGGGCGCTTATCTTAGTCAACGCCAGCGATGGAAATAGCGGGGTGAAACAGGTGGATTTTTGGGCCCGCTACGATGATGGGGAGAACATCGATTGGCACCTCCTTAGCAAAGATTATGACGAGAGTGACGGTTGGAGTTACCTTTGGCACCTCTCCTCCCTCCCCAACCAGCCCCTTACTGAGGAATCAATCGAGATCGCCGCCATCGCCATCGACCAAGCGGACAACGTCGTCCAGTACGACTCTAGCCTGCGGGCTTTTGTGGGCCTGGACCGCATCCCGCCCACAGGCACAGCCTCTCTTCTCTCCAGCGACTCGTCCTCC
>JAUVHF010000156.1 GCA_030593425.1 Anaerolineales bacterium | reverse complement strand
TGGTGGAGAGGCTCCCCTCCATCGGCGGCCACATGGCCCAACTCTCGGAGACTTTCCCCACCTTGGATTGCTCTCAATGCATCCTCACCCCGCGCACAGTGGAGGTGGGCCATCACGAGAAGATAAAACTTGCCACCTACTCAGAGGTAGAGGAAGTTATGGGCCAAGGGGGTGACTTCAGGGTGAAGGTCAGGCGAAAGCCCGCCTACGTCGACTGGGAGAGGTGCACAGGCTGTGGCCTATGTCAGGAGAAATGTCCTTGGCGGGTACCCTCCGACTTCGAGAGGGGGGTGGGGAAACGGAAGGTCATCTACACCCTCTCACCCCAGGCGGTGCCCAACAAGCCGGTGATCGATAGGGAACATTGTGTCTATTTCCAAAAGGAGGGCAAGTGCGGCGCTTGCGCCAAGTTCTGCCCGGTAGAGGCTATCGATTTCCAGCAAAAGGAAGAGATCTGGGAGGAGCAGGTAGGGGCTATCGTGGTGGCTACAGGCTACGATCTTTACCCTATGGAGCGTCTAAGCGAGTATGGCGGGGGACATCACCCCGATGTCATCGATAGCCTTCAGTTTGAGCGGTTGCTTTCCGCCTCTGGCCCCACCGGCGGCGAGATACGCCGTCCCTCCGATGGAGCGGTACCAAAAGAGGTGGTCTTCGTCCAATGCGCCGGCTCCCGAGACCCAGAGCGAGGAGTGGCCTACTGCTCCCAGATCTGTTGCATGTATACGGCCAAGCAAGCGCTCCTCTACGGGCACAAGGTTCACGAGGGGCAGGCTTACGTCTTCTATATCGACATCCGCGCCGGGGGCAAGGGTTATGAGGAGTTCGTGCAGCGGGCCATAGAGGAGGAGAGAGTCCTCTACCTTCGGGGTAAAGTGTCGAAGATCTTCCCCCAGAACGGCAAGGTCATGGTCTGGGGGGCGGATACTTTGAGTGGAAAGAGGGTAGAGATAGCAGCGGACCTGGTGGTCCTTGCCACCGCCATCCTCCCCAGTCAAGGCACCTCGGATTTGACAGAGAAGTTGGGGATAAAGATCGACGAGAGCGGCTTCTATGAGGAGGCTCACCCCCAGGTGCGGCCTGTGGAGAGCGGAGTCCCGGGGATCTACCTGGCTGGGGCTGGCCAGGGGCCCAAGGACATCCCGGAGGCGGTGGCCCAGGGGAGCGCGGCGGCGGCGAAGGTGCTGGCTCTATTCGCTCCAGAGGTTTCACCGTGAGGAAAGTTGGGGTTTTCATCTGCCATTGCGGCAAGAATATCGCCGGCACAGTAGATGTGGAACGAGTCACGGAGGCCCTGCGCTCTTATCCGGGAGTTGCTTACTCCATCGACTACCTCTATATGTGTTCCGACCCCGGGCAAGATCTTATGAAAGAGGCGATCGCAAAGAGAGATCTAGATAGGGTAGTGGTAGCCGCCTGCTCTCCCGCCATGCATGAGACCACCTTCCGCCGTACGGCGGCGGCCACGGGGCTCAACCCCTATCTGTGTGAAGTGGCCAATATCCGGGAACAGTGTAGTTGGGTTCACCGTGACGATATGAAACGGGCCACTCTGAAGGCTACCCGGATCATCGAGACCATCGTAGAGAAGGTACGTCATGATGAGCCCCTTGTTCCGCTGACCATGCCCCTTGTAAGGCGGGCTCTAATCATCGGGGGAGGGATAGCCGGGCTTCAGGCGGCTTCGGATATCGCTGCCGCGGGATATGCGGTGATCTTGGTGGAGCGGGAGGAGAGGCTAGGAGGGCGGATGGCCCAACTTTCGGGCACCTACCTGAACTTCGACTCTACCGTGGATCTCCTGAGAGAAAAGATAGAGGCGGTCACCAGAAACCCCCATATCACCGTTCTAACCGGGGCCCGGATAGAGGAGTTGGGCGGCTACCTGGGCGATTTCAAGGTCAAGGTACGCCAGCAAGGGAATGATAAGGAGTACGAGGTAGGAGCCATCGTGGTGGCCACAGGTTACGACCTTTATCCCAAGGAGCGACTGAGCGAATATGGCGGAGAGCGGTATCCCGATGTCATAGATGGGCTGGAGTTCGAACGGATGCTCTCGCCCACGGGCCCCACAGGGGGGGAGATACGGTGTCCCTCCGATGGCCGAGTGCCCCAGGAGGTGGTCTTCATTCAGTGTGCGGGCTCCCGGGATCCGGAACGGGGAGTGGCCTACTGCTCCAAGATCTGCTGCATGTACACGGCTAAACAGGCGATGATGTATAAGATGCAGGTGCCCAAGGGACAGGCCTACATCTTCTATATCGATATCCGAGCCTTGGGGAAGGGGTATGAGGAGTTTACCCAGAGGGCTATGGAGGAGCATCGAGTCCTTTATCTTCGAGGCGAGGTCTCGAAACTCTTCCCCAAAGATGGAAAGATGATAGTCTGGGGAGCAGACACTCTAAGCGGCAAGAGGGTGGAGGTGGCCGCTGATCTCGTGGTTCTGGCTACCCCTATGGTCCCTAGCGCGGGCGCTTTCGAGTTAGCCCGGAAGTTGAGGGTGGCCACCGATGAGCATGGCTTCTTCAGCGAGGCCCATCCTAAGTTGCGACCGGTGGAGAGCCTCACGGCAGGGGTTTACCTGGCCGGAGCCTGTCAAGCCCCTAAGGATATCCCTGAGGCGGTGGCCCAGGGAAGTGCCGCCGCGGCCAAAGTGCTTTCCCTCTTCTCCCAAGAGAAGATAACCCATGATCCTATAGTGGCCGTTGTGGACTCGGAACTCTGCGCCGGCTGTGGCATTTGTGTAGAGGTTTGCCCTTACGAGGCCCGGGAGATCCATCCCCTTACCAATATCGCCGTAGTGAAAGAGGTCCTCTGCCAGGGTTGTGGGGCTTGCCTGGTGGCTTGTCCCAATAAGGCTTCGTGGCTTCGTAACTTCGCTCCGGCCCAAATAATGGCTATGATCGAGGCTCTAGCCTAGGGAGGATAGATGGAACTTCGAGAAGGGGTCCTCAAGGTAGGCTCACCTTTTCTCGGGGTGGTGAACCAGCGGAGCGGGCAGGTGATTCAACTCTGTTATCATTGCCATAAATGCACCGCTGGCTGCCCTGTAGCCTTCGCTATGGATTATGGCCCTGATAGGCTATTGAGGATGATGCAGTTCGGGTTGAAGGAACAGGTGCTTTGCAGTTCCGACATCTGGATCTGTGCTTCCTGCGAGACCTGTGGAACGAGATGCCCTAATGAGATCGATATCGCCCGTGTCATGGACGCTCTGCGGCAGATAACGGTGGAGGAAAGGCTTCCGACGAAGGAGAGAAACGCGCCTCTCTTCCATAACCTCTTCCTCTCCATAGTTAAGAGGCTGGGGAGGATGCATGAGGCCTCTTTGATGGGGCTCTATAAACCGCTTTCGCGGGATCTCTTCTCTGACCTGCCCATGGGACTTAAGATGATACTCAAGGGGAAGATCCCCCTGCTCCCCCATCGGATCAAGGGGAGCGACGAGGTGGAAAAGATCTTTGAGAGGAGTGGCTAGTGCGGTTTTCCTACTACCCTGGTTGCAGTCTCCAGGCCACGGCCCTCGAGTACGACCTATCTACCAGAGCCGTCCTCCAGCGGCTGGGCGTGGAATTGATAGAAATTCCAGATTGGAACTGTTGTGGCGCTTCCTCAGCCCATAGCCTAAACGAGACCCTGGCCCTAGCCCTACCAGCCAGGAACCTGGCCTTAGCCCAGAAAGAAGGGGTGGATCTCATAGTCCCCTGCGCGGCCTGCTTCAACCGACTAAAGACGGCGGAAAAGGTTCTCAGAGAGGATCCCATCAAGGGGGAGAAGATCGAGAGGGTCGTGGGTTTCAAATACGAAAGTGGCTTTGAGGTGCGCCCCCCGTTAGATCTGATCGGCAACCTGATCGGCTTGGAACGACTCCGTAAGATGGTCCAGAGGCCGCTTTCAGGGCTGAGGCTTGTCCCCTACTACGGTTGCCTTCTGGTGCGGCCCCCAGAGGTCGTCCAGTTCGAGGATCCGGAGAACCCACAACTCTTGAACCGGTTGCTTCAGGCTTTAGGGGCTGAACCCCTAGAGTGGTCTTACGCCACCGACTGCTGTGGGGGCAGCCTCGCTTTGACCCGCGGCGACCTGGCCAAAATCCTAGTAACGAAACTGGTATCCAAGGCTCGGGAGGCGGGAGCTCAGGCGATGGTGACCGCTTGCCCTCTCTGCCAGGTGAACCTGGAGATGAGACAGGAAGAGATGCCCATATTCTATTTCACCGAACT
>JAUVHF010000056.1 GCA_030593425.1 Anaerolineales bacterium | reverse complement strand
AGGAGGAAAGGTCGTAAAGGATGCCACTGGATACAACCTGACCCAGTTCTTCATAGGTTCCGAAGGTACACTTGGTATCATTACCAAGGCCATCTTGAGGCTCATACCACTTCCCCAGGCCAGAGCCGATCTCTTGGTTGCTTATTCCTCTGTACATAGTGCTTCCAACACCGTTTCTGAACTTGTCAAAAGCCGGATAGTACCTGCAGCCCTTGAGCTGATGGACAATGCCTCTCTGGAGCTTGGGAAAGGTTTCTTAGGTCGGGAGCCGCCCTTTCCAAATGCAGCAGCTCACCTGCTTATCACCCTACATGGAAACGAGAAAAGGGATATCGATGGAGAGATGGAGGCTATCGAGGAAATCTGTAGCAAGAACGGTGCCCTAGATATATTGGTATCCCACAGCAGTGCTAGTCGCGAACGGCTGTGGCAATTCCGCCGGTGCCTTTTTGAGGCGGCTCCAGCCAGAAGCTCTTTGTACCGGAGCCTAGATCCTGTTGTCCCCCGGGCACGTATGCCCGATCTGATATTAGAGATCAACCGCCTTGCAGACAGCACTGGCTTTGAAGCTGCCTGCTTTGGCCATGCCGGGGACGGCAATATACATGTGGTGATGTTTCCGGGGAAATACGATGAAGAGGCTTGGCTTAGGAAATACCCTGATATCTGCGAAATCATATTCAAGAGGACCCTTGCTTTGGGAGGAAAGATTGCTGCCGAGCATGGGATCGGTGTGATTAGGAAAGCCTATCTACCCATGGCCATCGAACCCGCCCAGTTGAACCTTATGAAGAGGGCCAAACGAGCCTTTGACCCCCAGAACATCATGAATCCTGGAAAGATATTTGATCTATAGAACGGTTTGGAGGGCTCTAAAGAGTTGAGGGGTGCCTCATAGGGTTGGACTGCTCCGCTTCACTAAGGTCGGCTTGCGTCCAAGCGCATTTGCACTATCTACCATCGGAAGTATTTTGTCGAATGGACAGGGACGATCAATTGTGTACAATAGGTCAACGAAGCATTGCATTCACTAGAACGGGTTTGCGAATTGCCAGGATGACGGGGCACCAAAGGAGTCTTGAGTCGGCACCGAATGAGAGGTGAGGGGCTTGAGGACCATAGAGACGGATGTCCTCGTGGTTGGCTCGGGCGGCGCTGGGTTGTGGGCCGCTGTCCGCGCCGCCGAGGCTGGCGTTAGGACCTTCCTGGTTGACAAGGGACTGGTGGGCAGGAGCGGGAACACGGTGATGGCCTCCGGGCTGAGCGTCGTGGGCCCTTGGCGCCTCCCCGGCGATGGTCCGGAAGTGCTGCTTCACGACACCCTGGAAGGCGGCCAGTTCCTCAACAATGAAAAGCTGGCGCGCATCCTAATAGACGAGGCTCCGGAGCGCGTGGCAGAATTGGAGGAGTGGGGGTTAACCTTCGATCGCGAAGCGGATGGCCGCTATTTCTTGCTTCAATCGGGGGGACATCGCTACCCTCGCGTTCTGGTGCGCAGCGATCGGGTGGGTCTGGCCATCGCCAAGACCTTACGCCGGAGAGCCCTTCAAGTAGGGGTCAAATTCCAAGAAGATACCATTGTGACTGCTCTCCTCACCAGCGGGGAGCACGTGGTGGGCGCTGTAGGTATCGATTGCCGCTCGGGAGAGCTCGTGGCCTTTAGGGCTAGGGCGGTGGTCCTAGCCACCGGAGGGGTCGCTCAACTCTACCCTATGAGTACCAGCAGGGCGTCAAATAGCGGTGACGGCTTGGCCTTGGCCCTGAGGGCGGGGGCCGTGATGGCGGATATGGAACAGGTCCAATTCTACCCCAGGTCTCTCGTCTTTCCCCCATCGGTCAAAGGGTTCGCTCTAGGCATAATGGGGAAGCTACTCAACCGTTATGGGGAGAGGTTCATGGAGAGGTATGATCCAGAGAGGCTAGAGGGTTCCACTCGTGACATAACGTCCCGGGCCATCTACTCCGAGATAAAGGCTGGACGAGGGACGGAACACGGTGGGGTCTTCAAGGATGCGCGAGAAACTCCGGAGAGAGTATTCTTGAGTTACTTGGATCAATACAACTTTTGTCTGAAGCGAGGGTTGGATCTCAAGAAGGAGATGGCCGAGGTAGCTCCCGCGGTTCACTACTTCATGGGAGGAATCGAGATCAACGAGAGAGGAGAGAGCAATCTGGCGGGCCTCTACGCCGCTGGCGAGGTGGCAGGAGGGATTCATGGGGCCAATAGGCTAGGAGGCAATAGCCTCGCTGATCTATTGGTCTTCGGGGCCCGGGCAGGGGAGTGGGCCGCCAGATGGGCTCTCGAGTCACCACCAACGGAGGTCCACCACCAGCAGGTGAAAGAGGAGGATCAACGGATTCGCAGCCCTCTAGAAACAAGAGCCGGAGGAGTCAGACCGATAGAAGTCAAGAGGGCCATACAGGAGATCATGTGGGAGAAGGCAGGCGTCGTGCGTAGCCAGGACTCCCTGACTGAGGCCTTGGAAAGGTTGGATCAACTGGAGGCGGATCTCTCCGAAGCGCGCGTGGCTTGCAATGGGCTGGTATATAACCAAGAATTGGTGAGTTACTTGGAGGCGGAGAACCTTTTGCTGGTGGGCAAGGCGATAGCCACCTCCGCTTTGGTGAGGGAGGAGAGCCGAGGGGCCCACTACCGGGAGGACTACCCTGAAAAGGATGATCGCCTTTGGCTGAAGAACGTGCTACTCCAATTGGAGGGTCAGGAATTCAGAACCTCCCTTCGTCCAGTGATGGCAGAGATCGATGGATAAAGAGGTCAAGGTTCGCATTTTCCGATACGATTCTGGGGAGTCCTGGTACCAGGACTACGAGGTGAGATACACTCCTCCCGTGACCGTCTTGGACCTCCTGCGCATCATAAGCCAGGAGCAAGATCCCTGTTTGGCTTTTCGCTCTTCCTGTGGAATGGGAAAGTGCGGCAGTTGCGCGCTCTCCGTAGACGGCAAGCCGGTCCTGAGTTGTCAAGAGGTGCTGAAAGGGGACGAGATCCTAATAGAGCCCTTGCCCAACTTTCCGGTGATCAAAGATCTCATAGTGGCTCGAGACCGCTACGAGGAGCGGATTGTCTCCTTCTTCGAGGGGAGGCCAACCTTCCCCCTAATGCCCCCCCGTCCCCCGGACGATCCCACTTGGCCGGAGTGCATAGAATGCTTGGTATGCGACGGGACCTGCCCTGTAGTGGCGGAGAGCCCTGACCTTTTCTACGGCCCTGCCTATTTGATGAGCATCCCCGGCCTAGACCCCCAGATATCACAACCTCAATTGAAGAGCCTAACCATCCAGAACTACCTATGCATCGCCTGTCAAAACTGCGATACCAACTGCCCAGCAGCAGTGAAGCCTGGCCACAATATCGAAGTCAATAGGGGGGAGATAGAGAAGGTAAGGCATCATTCAATTTGGGAGAGGGCTCTGCGCCGATGGATCTTTCACGGGCTCTTTCCCCATCCCAGACGGTTGGGGGCTTTGGGTTCTCTCCTTCGCCTCTATCAGCGTTCTCTTAAGGGGCTTCTTCACAGAGTGGGAGCCATCTCGCTGTTGCCGAGCCCGTTGGACGCCATGGAGGCACTGCTCCCTCCGTTGCCCGGACGCTTCTTCCCTGCCTCCTTTCACCATCAACCAGCGGAGGGAGAGAGGCGAGGAGTGGTGACCCTCTTTCCTGGTTGCATAATGAATATCCTCTACTCCCCAATCAACTGGGCGACGATGCGAGTCCTGGCCAAGAACGGCTACGAGACGGTGGTCCCTGCCGGCGAGGTCTGCTGTGGTGCGCCCCATATGGCGGTGGGGGAAGTGGATATAGCCAAGGCCTTGGCGCGGCGCAATCTCGATATCCTTTCTGCGGTGGAGGCGGAGGCTCTAATCACCAACTGCGCTGCTTGCGGGGCGATGCTAAAAGGGTATGGTGAACTCTTAGAAGATGACCAGGTCTATGCTGGCAAGGCCTCCGCCTTTAGCCGGAAAGTGAGGGATATTAGCGAGTTCCTTGCCGTTAACCTGTCCTCGCCTCTTGGAGAACTAAGAAAAAGGGTCACCTATCATGATGCGTGTCATCTAGTCCACGCCCAGGGGATAGCAGACCAGCCTCGCCAACTGTTGCGCTCCATCCCCGGGTTAGAGTTCATAGAGCTGAAGGGGTCTGATCGATGCTGTGGTAGCGGTGGAGTATACAACATAACCCATGGTGATATCTCGGAAAGAGTTCTCATGCGCAAAGTGGACAATATTGCGGCCACCGGGGCGGAGGCTGTGGTAACCTCCAACCCTGGTTGTTTAATGCAACTTAGATATGGTCTCAGGAAGGCGAAGATAGAGATGGAGGTTTTGCATTTAGTAGAAATCCTGGAACAGGCTTACAAATTGAAGGGATCTAGGAACTGACGGAAGGAGAATTGCCTTATCTGCAGCAAGAGCGTATGATTTGGGACGATCTCGGGGTTTAGCTTGTTGCGTAATCCTATGTAAAGTGGTAGAGAAGAGGCCGCCTCCGACTGAGCATGAAGGGGCCTTGCCTAGTGATCGAGGTTCCCTATTCGGCTAGCGGCCTCAGGCGTCAATGAGGAGCTGACCAATCTCAGGGAGACTGCACCCCTGCTTTCGGCCAGACAACAAGGGCTGATTGACGGAGAGATAGCTTGTGCGGCGTCATCGATTAGGGCGTTGGTTCTCTCTCATTGTTTCGCGGAACCACCTGCCAAATAGCTTTCAGGTCACTCGAATAGGATTTGATTGTCGGCTTCCTTGTGTCCTGTGAGCGCGGATGCTCGATGAATCGTTGGAGGAGTCGAGAGTTCCGTTCAACCTCTCCTCTCGCCCTTTTCGATGATGTCTGCTGTCGAGTCTGTCACATTATCTTAGGCGTTTTTCTCGCCTTGTCTAGTCCATCGCAGCAGTGCGTGTCAATACAATCAAGGGGATTCTCTATAAGATAAGCATACCCATCTCAAGAGATGATGGAGGCACTCAGCATTCTGTTGACTTTCGCAAACGCGCCCCCGGGATCATTCTATCAGCATCGCTCACGACTGCTGTTCACAGCAGTGCTTTGAGAAGTAGATGAAGCAAGCACTCGGCGGGTGTTTGGCAACTTCTGCTATTGATGCTTCACACTCGACACTCTTAACCTACTCGGCTAGACAAGACCTCTGGATTGACAGGATTGGGCGGCATCTCGCCCTTAAGCCCAGCGATGAGGTTCTCAGCAGCCATGGTTGCCATCTTGGTGCGCGTAGCGATGCTAGCCGAGCCGATGTGGGGTAAGACCACGCAGTTGTCTAGGGATAGAAGAGGATCATCAGGTGATATCGGCTCGGGGTCGGTCACATCTAAGCCAGCGGCAGTGATCTGGCCTGACTTCAAAGCATCGTATAACGCTTCTTGGTCTACGATGGGGCCTCGGGAGGTATTGATGAGAATGGCGGTGGGCTTCATGATCTCGAGCTCTTTCCTGCCTATCAAATGGTGGGTTTCCTTTGCAAGGGACACATGAAGGGTGACGAAATCGGATTCCCTGAGAAGCCTCTCCAAATCGGTGAATACAACCCCCAACTCCTCTTCAAACTCCTCTCTACGCAATACATCGTGGTAGAAGATCTTCATCCCGAAGCCCGAGGCCCTCTTGGCCACGGCACTGCCGATCCTGCCCATCCCCACAATACCTAGGGTGGCCCCATGGATATCCTGGCCCAAGAGAACGGTAAGCTCCCAGGTCTTCCACTTTCCAGCCTGAACGAAGCGAGTAGCCTCGGGTATGCGACGGGCGGTGGCCATAAGTAGGGCGAAGGCCAAATCAGCAGTGGTCTCGGTCAAGACGCCCGGGGTGTTGCCTACGATGATGCCCCGCTCCGTGGCTGCCTTCACATCGATGTTGTCATACCCCACCGCGCAGTTGCTGATCACCTTGAGTTCAGGTGCGGCGTCCATCAGCGGGGCATCGATCTCATCGGTGAGGAGGCAGAGAAGCCCCCCTATCTCCGTAACCTTCTCAAAGAGCACCTCTCGCGGTGGAGGCAATTCCCCTTCCCAAACCTCCGCCTCACAGAACTTCTCTATCATCTCCCAGGCCTTATCAGGGAGGATCCGAGTCACGTATGCCTTCGGTTTCATTGCATTCTCCTTAACGCGGTCGCTTCAATCCCAAGATTGAACGAACCTAGACTTCTCCAGAGGAACCCTGCCTAGAGTTTCAATTTCGCCCAGGCGCTATTCCATACTCTCTTAGTGCCCGCGATCACTAGCTCTGGGTCGCCGCCAGGCAGCGGCTTCACCTCGAAGGTCACTACCGGCCGGCCTGTAGGCAGCTCCTTCTCGAAATAGCCGATCTCGAACAACACCTCAAGAAACTCGACCAGTTCATCTACGTCATTCTCGCCACCTGGACAGCCAAGGGGTGGGTGATAATCACCGTGGGCAGGGTGATCCTTGTCCCTCAATACGCAGTTTCCCACGTGGATGTGCACCAGGTATTCCTCTACCGGCCTGAGTGCCTGACGTGGGCTCTCGCCCAAAAGTGGCAAGTGCGAAAGGTCAACGGTGACTCCGAAGTTGTCATACTCCGTCCGGACTTGCGCTGCCACCTCTGCTACCTCTGGCGCTGGCCCCAAGAGAGATCGCTTATCCACATCGCGGTCGAACACCTCAAGGGAGATAGTAAGGGTATAGTCGTCAGCCCTCTCCTGGGCATAGGCGCACAATTCCTTGAGCGACTTAATTAACTGGGCCTTCGCCGCATCGACCTTCTCAGGGCCAGGGTAGGAGTTGGGCCCATCCAGGAGGGCCACAAGCCTGGCCCCCAGAAAGTAGGCCTGGTCGACGGAGGCCCTAACCTGAGCCACAGCCCTCTTTCGTTCGGCTTCATCGAGAGCGGCTAGGTTGAGTTTGTTGAGCAACAGACCCGGCTGGGCCCCCACACCCACCATCATGTGCGCATCCTCGATTACTCTCTTCAATTCGGCCAGCGTCGCCTTCTCATTGACCAGCCCCACCTCAAGGACCTCGAAGAAAGGATCCTTTGCGATCCGCGTAGCTGTCTCCACGATGGGACCCTCGCCCCGGATGATCTCCGGAAAGATCATGAAATGCACAATGCCTAGCTGCATGTAGGTTTGCCATGGTTCCTGCATAGCTTCCTCCTCTCCGGCACTCAATTCTCCGGGCAGAAGTCGGCCCTGAGTTCTTCAGGGAAAGATGCCCAACTCTCTCAAGATCTGCTTCAGGGCTTCCCTTCCATCATCGTCGAGTCCCCCCACAGGGGCTCTTGTAAGACCAGCACGATAGCCGAGAAGATTCATGGCCTCCTTGACCACACTGGGGAACGTGCCGAGAGCAAATGCCTTCCTTAGAGGGAATAGTCTCAACTGGAGGTCGCGGGCTCGAGTGCAGTCTCCCATCTGCACCGCCTCATACAGATCTACGAACAATCGAGGGACCACATTCCCACAGGCTGTGACAGCGCCAGCCCCCCCCATCATCAACGTGGGGAAGATCACTGCATCGTAGCCCGAAAGGACTGAGAAGGGTTGTTTGCAGGCTAGGAGGTAGTCCATCGTTTGACCGAGATCGGCGCCGCTGTTCTTGATCCCCACGATATTCTCAACCTGGGACAAGGTTTTCACGGTCGCCGTTTCGAGATTGATACCCGTCCGAAGGGGGTGGTTATAGAGGACGATGGGGATCTCTACGGCCTGAGCGATCGTGCGATAGTGCTCTATTAATTCCGCCTGGGTCGGCTTGATGAAGTATGGTGTGACGATGGATACGGCGTCAGCCCCCAGTTCGGCGCCCTCTCGTGTCAGCTTGATGCATTTCGCCGTCGTGACCGCCCCAGTCCCTACGTATACCGGCACGCGACCATTCACCTCTTCCACAACGGCACGCAGCATGCGCCGACGCTCATCGCAAGACAGGGCATACGACTCCCCTTGGCTGCCTGCGATGAAAACCCCGTGAACCCCGCCCCCAAGCACATAATTGACGACGCCCCGGAGGCCCTCTTCATCTAGAGACTCATCATCGTTGAATGGGGTGATCAAGGCTGGGATGATCCCTTGAGGTGAGAATACCACTAGCCGTCCCTCCTTCTCTGTCGCCACCTGGTCCTTGCGCCCTGACAGCCTAGCACCACGTGTACCTGCATCTAGTGGAGAGAATAATCATCAGACCAAATATCTCCCCGCGTACGGTTGGCACCTTCGAAATGGTTCAGCATACTGACAATCTGGTAGATTTCCTAAGGACCGAGCGTGGAACCCTCGATATTCACCGTACATCGTGTGATAGTCCACAAGATATCGTTGGGTCTCAAACTGCCGCAGGGCCTCCATTTTGATCTCCCAGACTTCGGTAACGTCGATGTACACGTCGGGGTCGAACTTGCTAAGGGGTGTCGCCAGAACATCTGGCTCGAAAAAGAAGACCCGCGGATGGGCTGGTAAACACGACACTTCCGGTTCGACGCCCGGCACTGTGGCATAGTGACAGGCGTTTAACACCGCTTTGCCCACCGTTTCGTGATCAGGATTGTATGGGTCTGTGGTCCAATGAGTCAATACAGTATCCGGACCGAAGAGTCGGATCTCGCGCGTCAGAATCAGGAGCCGCTCCCGGTCAAACAATAGGGGGTTATCCCCAAAATCCAGGGCAACTATCTCGGCACCCAGAATCTCGGCAGCCCCAAGCGCTTCTTCCCACCGGATCTTCCTGATCTCCTCTTCGGTGATGCCGGGGCGTTCCTTCCACAGACTGGGCGATTCTCCCCTTTCGCCATGTGACACAAGGAGGATTTTGGCCTTGCCGTTCTTCTTGCCGTAGAGAGCTAATGTCCCGCCACAACGTGAGCAGTAATCCGACGCGTGAGCGCCTATCACCATGATCCTGGATTCTTCTGTCAACATCTATCTCCCCCTGGAAACAATCTGATCACATACGTACCAACCTTGCTATCGCGCAGCTTCCCGGGATGTCTCGTTCGACAACCAAACC
>JAUVHF010000023.1 GCA_030593425.1 Anaerolineales bacterium | reverse complement strand
GTTCAAATCCACGCCGCGGGCATTGCATCGCGTGCCACTGGCGAGACCATCGGGATTGATAGTGGGGATGATCCAGAGCGCGACCTCAGATGGCACCTCCGTAAAGTTCTCCCGGTAATGAGCCACCACCTCAATCATCAGTCGATGTGTGTTCTCCTCCGTCCCCCCGTGGATATCCCCCAAGAGAACCAATTTAACCTCACCCCATCCGAAACGATGGGCCACTATGGGGCGGCCTTCCTGCGAGTAGCCGAGAAGCCTCCTCTCGTGGAACTGGGGCGTGGGTGAAGGAAGAGACTGCCTGGGCGTTGGCGTGGGCAGGGCTACAGACTCGGTGGGTGGCACCAAGGTGGGCGAGGGCAAAACCGAAGGCTCCACCGATGCCGAGGGGCCCGCGCAACTGACCGCTGAAATCATCAAGACGATGGAAAGTAGCCAGTATCTCATCACTCTTTGGAATAGACGGTATAGATGACCGGTTTCCCCTCTTCGTCAAGCAGAGGGCGGGGCTGTACGCCATCCACGATCTCTACCGGGATGACCTCCACTCGCTCTAACCCATCGGCGGTGAGAAAGGCCCGAAGGATGGCCCCTTCCTCCTCCCAAGGCATGTCGAAGACGAAATCGCCCAGGCTGTAGGCGATAAAGCCCTCCAAATAGGAGGTCGTCTCTTGGACGAGATGGGGGTGGTGGCCGATCACCAGGGTGGCCCCCGCTTCCACCGCCGCTTGAGATACCACCAACTGCTCCGCATCGGACTGGCTTTGATACTCGGTCCCCAGGTGCATGATGACGACCACCAGATCGGCCTGCTCCTTCGCTTTCCTGACATCTTCCCTTACCCTATCGATCTCGGCAAAGGCCACCCTCGTCTCCGTAGGCACCTCCAGTGAACCTTTCCACCTGATAGCCGCGTAGGCCAAGAAGGCTATCTTTACCCCTCTCACTTCCATTATTACCGGCCGATGGGCTTCTTCTTCAGAGAGGCCAGCCCCCACATATAGAATTTCGCTATCTCTTAACCCCTCCAAGGTGTCATTCATCGCCTCTCCGCCGAAATCGAGGAGATGATTATTGGCCAGGCTGACGATATCAACGCCCGCCCAGGACAAAGCAACCAGGTTTCGAGGATGGGCGCGGAAGAGGAACCGCTTATCTATCGGTTCTCCCCGAGTGGAGAGGGGACACTCTAGGTTCCCTAGGACGATATCCGCAGAGCGCAAAAGCTCTCCTGTAACCGCAAAGGGGAACTCTACCCCATACTGGTTCATCCTCTCCTCCACGGTGCGACAGAGGAGGATGTCACCCACGGCCACAAGCTCGACGAGACCCACGTCTTGGGTTGAGAGTGTGGAAAACGCCAGCGAGGGGTAAGGGGTTATCTGGGGGGTCTCAGCCTCTGTCCTGCCTGAAGTCATCTCCAAAGCGTATAGATAGATCCCAGAACGAAGGATAATCTCCGGTCGCCCATCTCCCTCCAGATCATGAGCCAGGAGGCCGTGGATTCTGCCCCCTACATGGTAACTGCCCAGCAGTCGCCCATATCGGTCCAAGAGGTAGATGGTACCCTCGTCTCCACCAGCGACTATAGTCGCCTCACCGTCGAGGAAAAAGATATCCAGGGCCCAGACCCCGCTTCCGGTGGAAAAGCCCCACCCCTTTTGACCGTCCAGAAGATAGATCTGACCATCGTCGTACCCAGAGCCAAAGAATATCTTGGGCGAACCCTCAAGGTTAGTGATGCCAAGCGTGGGTATACTGCTTCCCACATCGCGCCACCAGAGAAGTTGGCCCTCGCTGGACAGAAGGTAGAGAACTCCCTCACTGGAGCCCACAACTATCTTCTTCTGGCCCTCAAAATCATAAACGTCTATCTGGCGTATATAGCCTCCAGCCTCATAACTCCAAAGGCGCTCTCCCTCAGAAGTGAAAGCGGTTACCCCTCCTTCCTCGGAGGCTACGATTATCTCCCCCCGGCCATCGCTCTGCAAATCGGCAACCCGGATGCTGGTCGCGCCCCCACCCAAGGCTCTCCGCCAACGCAACTCTCCATCGCCACCTAAGAGATAGAGATACCCATCCCAAGAACCGGCCAGGATCTCCTGGCTACCATCCCCGTCCAGATCTTGGGCGACTACCTCCGTCACCCGACTCCCCGTAGTATACCGCCAAAGGAGTCGGCCATCAGAACTCAGAGCGTATATATCGTTGTCATCGGAGCCGGCTATGACCTCTCCTTGGCCGTCTCCCTCCAGGTCAGCCAGGGCTACGGTGTAGACGGCCGCTCGGGCGGCGTACCTCCAAAGGAGATCACCCCCACTGGTGAGAAGATAGACGTTTTTGTCCTGGGAGCCCGCTACCAGTTCGCTCTCGCCATCCCCATCTATATCTCCTGCCGCCAAATCCCAAACCACCTCATCGGTGGGATGCCTCCATAGTGGCCTCATCCCCAAAGGCCTAAGAGGAGGGATGCTGGTAGGTGTAGGCGAGGGGGTAGGTGAGGGGACAGAGGGAATGGATGTGGCTGAAGGCTCAGGGCTGGCCGAAGGCCCCGGTTTAGTCTCAGGCTGCGTACAGCCAATAATAAGTAGAAAGGCTAAAGCGATCGAGAGGAAAATCGCCCAGATCCATCTCCCCTCATCGAGTAGCAAGGCGCCTTACCTCGGCGAAGAAGTTGCGGAAGATCCTCTCATGGCTACCATCGTAGACCTGGTAACCTCTGGTGGCCATCTCATCGGCGTCGATCCCCACGTTGGAGAGCCAAGTGGCGCCCCGGAGCACTCCCTCCGCGAGTGCGGGATCGAACTGAAGGTTGAACTGCACCCCCCACACCGGCAGATCTCCATAGCGGAAGGCCTGAAAGGGGCAAAGATCTGAGGAAGCCAGATTCGAAGCCCCTGCGGGCAACTGGGTGATTTGATCTCTATGCCATAGAAAAGCGTAAAATTGAGGATCGATATCTTCCAAGAGAGGGTCGTTAAGGCCAGCCGGGGTCAACGTGACCCCGTACCATCCCACCTCCCACGGCCCGCGCTCTACCTTCCCCCCCAGCCAATGAGCCAGCAGTTGGTGGCCCAAGCAGACCCCCAAAATGGGCATACCCTCGTCTATGGCCAAGAGCACTCGATCTCGCTCCTCTTGGAAAAAGGGGGCCTCGAACTCCTCCGGAGAGTGCTCGCCTCCGCTCAAGATCAAGGCATCATAGCCCGCCAGATCTGGGATAGACTCGCCTTCGTAGATCCGGACGGGAAAGGAAGAAACCCCGTTCTGGGCCAAGGGACGATCCAAGACCAGAACACGGGCTGGACCATGCTCTAGGACCACGGCTTGCAAGGGGAGATTTGGAGTCGGGGGGGCGACGGTAGGTGAGGGAGTGGGTGTAGGGGTAGGCGAGGGGGTGGGTGTAGAGGTAGGCGAGGTGGTAGAGGTCGGCATTGCGGTATTAGTAACCGTAGGAGAGGGGAGCACCTGTGGTTTAGTGGGGATAGGGGTTGCCTCGGCGCTCATGGTGGGTGTGGATTCCGCCACAACCGTAGGCTTACCCCTTCCGCAGCCAGCGAGGAAGCTGCCCAGGGCCACTCCACCCCAGAGCAGAAACTCTCGCCTAGTCAAACGCGCCATGCCTTCAAGAGCCATAGAAGAGGATCAGATAGGCCAGAGCCAAGAGGCCCACCAGAAGAAGGGCGGTGAGAGCGCTAACTAGAGGGATGAAGAGCGGTGAAGGAGAAACCCCTTCCTTCTCGGAGACTCTGGGTGGGCCGACGCTCACAGGCTCGACCCTCTCCGCTCGGAAGAGTCCCGCCACTTCCTGCTGGCTAACGCCGAGGAAACGGGCATAGATCCGCAGGTAACTTTTGGCTTCCACCTCGCTGAGAAAGGCGGTATACTCCTCCCTCTCCAAGGCTTGGGCATACCTCTCCTCGATCCCCGTGGCTTCTCTAATTTGGGCGAAGGCGAGACCTCTCTCTTCCCGCCTCCTCCGCAAAAGTTGACCCAATCTTCCCATAGTGTCCTCCAAGGCCCTATTATTTTAACCCATACCCCCGAGAGAGGCAAGCGTTGCTACCTTTGGCCCCGGCATATATAATCTAATAAGATAGCCTGAGGTTCAGATGACCGAAACCCCTTTCCTCGCCCTGGCCCTTCTGGGCGAGAGGTTAGAGAAGACAAGGAAACGTCTAGAACTGGCAGCCCTCGTCGCCGATCTCTTGAAGCGCTTAGGCCCCGAGGAGATAGGCCCCGGCGTTCGGCTCCTCATCGGCCAGGTCTTCCCCGAATGGGATAGCCGAGCCTTGAATCTGAGTTGGCGGGCCGTCTCCAAGATCCTGCAAGGGCTGACTGCGCCCAGCAAGAGCGACCGAGCGGCCATCCGGGTAGAGGCTGTAGATGCTGGCGAATGGGCTCGTCTCCTCCTGGAGAGAGCCAGAATCGAGCCCCCTCAACCCCCGCCACTACCCCTATTGGAGGTCTATCGCACCTTCGAGGAGATCGCTGAGACGGCAGGCCCCGGCTCCCGCCGAAAGAAGGAAGAACTCCTCAACTCTCTCTTCTTGCGAGCCCAGCCCGTGGAAGCCAAGTACATCGTCAAGAACGTGGTGCGGGAGATGCGCCATGGGGTGAGCGAGGGGATACTCCTAGATGCCATCGCCCAGGCCGCAGAGCTCCCCAAAAAACTAGCCCGCCGGGCAAACATGCTTTGTGGCGATCTGGGAAAGGTAACATCTATCGCTCTCACCGAGGGTCAAGAGGGGCTGAAGCGGATTAAGCCTCAACTCTTCCGCCCCCTCAAGCCAATGCTGGCCAAGATGGCCGACGACGTGGCCCAGGCTTTCCAAGAGCACCAGGGGAAGACAGCCCTGGAGTATAAACTCGACGGCGCTCGAGTGCAGATCCACAAGGCAGGCGATGAGGTGCGGATCTACTCTCGCAACCTCTCGGAGGTGACTCCTAGCCTGCCAGAGGTGGTCGGCCAGGTGCGGGAAGAGGTGAGGGCCGACTCAGCCATCTTGGAAGGCGAAGTGATCGCCGTAGACGAGATGGGACGCCCCCTCCCCTTCCAGCATCTGATGCGCCGCTTCCGCCGCATCCATAACTTGCGGGAGTTGATGCGCGAGGTCCCCATCCAACTTTACCTTTTCGATATTCTCTACCGAGACGGCGCGAGCCTAGTTGATGAACCTAACTGTAGGCGGTGGCGAGCGTTACAAGAGGTGAAAGGGAACTTAAACTGCGTGGCCCGTCTAACCCCTAGGAACCCTCAAGAGGGAGAAGCCTTCGCCCAAGCCTCTTATGAGGCCGGCCACGAGGGGCTCATCGCCAAACGGCTGGATAGCGTCTACACCCCTGGCGTCCGAGGCAAGGCCTGGTTTAAGATAAAGCAGACCATCTCCCTGGATCTGGTGATCGTAGCCGCCGACTGGGGGTACGGGCGGCGCCATGGCTGGCTATCCAACTACCACCTGGCAGCCCGCGACGAAGAGAGTGGGGAGTTCTTGGAGGTGGGGAAGACTTTCAAGGGGTTAACGGACAAGGAGTTTGAGGAGATGACGGCTCATCTCCTCTCCTTGGAGATCTCCCGCCAGGGGGCTACGGTCCATGTAGAGCCGGAGACGGTGGTGGAAGTGCTCTTCAACGAGATCCAGAGGAGTCCTCACTACGACTCGGGACTAGCCTTGCGGTTCGCTCGCATCTCCCGCCTCCGGGGCGATAAGAGCCCAGAAGAGACGGACACCATCCAAATTATGAGGAAGATTTTTCGGAGGCAGTTCGAGAAGAAAGGTAGATATGAAGGGAGGAAGGGATGAGCCTAGAGGGTAAGCGAGTGGCGGTTCTGGCGGAGAACCTCTACCAGGACCTGGAACTCTGGTATCCGCTCTTGCGCATGCGGGAGGCCGGGGCAGAGGTGAAGGTGGTGGGCACGGGGAGCGCCGAGACCTACACTAGCAAGCACGGCTACAAGGTCGAAGTGGACGCTTCGGCCGATGAGGTGAGCGCGGCCGATTTCGACGCCATCATCATCCCCGGCGGTTACGCCCCCGACCTCATGCGCAGGTATCCGGCTATGGTCAACCTGGTTCGAGAAGCCTTCCAGCAAGGCAAGGTGGTAGCCGCCATCTGCCACGCGGGTTGGCTTCCGGCTTCGGCGGGGATACTCAAAGGGCGGAAGATGACCTCATTTTTCGCCATCAAGGACGATATGATAAACGCCGGGGCCGAGTGGGTGGATGAAGAGGTGGTGCGGGACGGGAACCTGATAACCTCCCGCATGCCTAGCGACTTGCCCGCCTTCTGCCGGGAGATAATCAAGGCGCTGGGGGAGTAGCGTCCGAATCGCCTCGGACGTATAAAAACGTCGCACGCCCTTCGTTCCTCCCTGGCCCGTCACGTGCCAGGACAGGCAGGGCAGACAGGCTGCGACGCTACATGGCCTTGCAATTCCCTGCTCTGCGCTGTCGGAAGCAGGGCGAGTTTGTAAACCTGTCCTACGCTAGCCCTCCTTCTCCTTGATGAATAGGCAGCGGTTCGCGTCTGTGTGGATAAGGACATAGTTGCCCTTCAGCCTCTGGCCATGGAGGGTAATCTTTATCTCCTCCCCCGTCCACAGGCGTAGGTCATAATGGCCCCGGTCCCAGATCTCCACCGTGCCCGCGCCGTATTCTCCCTCCGCTATCTCTCCCTCGAAGTCGATGTAATTCACGGGGTGGTCCTCGGTCTGGATGGCCAACCGCCTTTGGGAGGTGGCCTCGGGCGGGCCCCTGGGCACCGCCCAAGAGACGAGCACCCCGCCATGCTCCAGCCGAAAGTCGTAGTGGAGGGTGCGAGCCCAATGCTTTTGCACTAGGAAGCGGCTCTGGCCCGACTCCCTTATCTCTCCTTCCGGCTCAGCGCTCTCTGCAAAATCCCGCTTCTCGCGATATTCATCCAAAGATGACATCTCATCTCTCCGCCAACTCCAGCCATCGCTCCACCGCAAACCGCACGAAATGCACGCACCTATCCCTCATATTCATGGCCTGCCACTTCTCGGACCACTCCTCTTCCTCATAAGGGATGCCCACCAACTCATAACAGTTGACACTCCCGAACCTCTTTTCGAAGTCGTCAAGCAACTGCTGAACAAGGACGTCTACTTCCTCCGTGCTCTGCCCCGGCTTCTCTCTGCCGAGGGCTATCCCCGCCGCTATCGCCCCTCCCGAAAGCGCGCCGCAGGTCCAGCGATGGCTGCCCCCTACCCCGCCATGGAAGCCAGTGGCCATGCGAGGGATGAGTTCGCTCTCTACCCTTAGGCTCTCCCCGAGAGCCATAAGCACCGCCTCTGATCAAGTGAACCCGGCAAGAAAATCCCTAGCCGCCCTCTCTACCGTTTCCTCTTTCGATAGTCTATCCACCATTTTGCGCCCTCCTCCTTATGATGGTACCTCTATCCAAACCTCACCCATAGCCCTGTACCGCTTCCGTCGGGCCTTTATCTCCTTCCGATGGGCCAAGAAGCGGGGCAGGGTGGGCCTTATCCACTCCTCCACATGTTCCTTCTGCCAGGCGTAACTCCAAGGCAACGGCTCCACCCTCAGGTCGAAGGATAGCCGTACCTGACCATCGACCAGTTCTATGGCCGCCTCAAGCCCACAGAGAGGACAGGTGGCCTCCCCTCCCTCCAATACGAAGAAGTCGCCGTAACAGCGGGGACAGATATTCCCCTCTGGCAGTTCCCCCTTCTTACCGCGGGCCACCCGCCGCCCTAACTTATGTATCCGCGCCATCACCTCATCGTCCAGCAAGACCTCCCCCGGCCCAGGCCGGTGGACGTAGAGGCTATCCACCAATCGGAAGCCCAACCCCATCACCAAGCCGTTCAAGAAGGGCTGGGTGACGCCCCGCCAATCCCTCCGTCCAGAGACGGCAATGGCTGCTCCTGCCCTGATTTGCTCCTCCCCAAAACGAGGCGTCAACATCAGAAGCCGATCCAGGAGCAGTTTGGTGATGGCCGCCGGGCCGAAGAGGTAGGTAGGCGCGGCCAGGATCAAAGCATCGGCACCCTCTACCTGGGCCAGGAACCACTCCATATCGTCGTCCAAGGGGCAGGGTTCCTCCCTGATGGCGCAGCGGAGGCAGCCGTTACAGGGCTCGATAGAGAGATCGGTGAGGCGGAGCATCTCTATCTTCGCGCCCTCCTCCTGAGCCCCCAAGAGGGCCTCCCGCACCACTATCTCTGAGTTGCCCCAGACGCGGGCTGAACCCACCAAACCCAGAATCATGGCCGTCTTCCCCCCCTTTCTCACTCGAGCCCTTCACCGTACATTTGCCCTGGGCCCAGGGTTTCCGGGAACTGGGAACGTAACATCTCACGGGCCTCATAGCAGAGGTGGCAAGCCTCCACATACCCCTCCTCGTGGGGCAGGCTATATCTTTTGACCAGAGCCGCTGGCCCACCAGAAAGAAGCGGCCCCACGATGGGATGCGAGGTCGGGTCATACTCGCTCATCACTTGGGCCAAAGATCTCTCTAAAGCGTTGCCGATAGTCAGCCCCTGACAGAGGTGCGCATACCCCAGGTAGTCGATATGGACCCGCTTAGGGTCATCTAACGTTTCGTAGGGACACTCGTTCAACTCTTGCCAAGGACGACGGGGTAACCCCTTCACCAGCTTGGCCACCGCCCGACCCCGGAAACGGACCGAGCCCCCCACGATGGGCTCCCCCTTCTCCCCAGGGGTCTCTTCCACGCAGGGCTCCTCGATGGTGATGACACCGGCGGGTAGCCCCAGTTGTCTGGCCGCTTCCTCGACAACTTTGACCTTCTGCCTCTCCGGTCCCTCCTCCCCATGGAAGAGATCGCTGGAGATGGAAAGATCCATCACCCCTATCTCTGCGATAGGTCGCAGCCACTCCACCGTATCATCGAGGGCCGTTATCCAATAGCCGTTGGTGACGATGCCACACTCGAAGCCCAAGGCTCTCGCCTCCTCCATCGCTCTTAGCATGACAGGGTAATAGAGGAACGGTTCCCCTCCTTCAAAATATACGTGCTCCACCGTGCCCAACTCCTTAGCCCCGTCATAGATAGCCCCTATCCCTTCCAAGGTCATCGTCCCCTCCAGGAAAGGGCTGCCCCAGACGAAGCAGTGGTCGCATTCGGCGTTACATTTATAGCTCAGAAGCAGATGAGCCCCGGTTAACGCCATTCTCTCCTCCCTTCATCGTCTGCCTTCAAGGAGACGGCAGGCTTTTGAGTTATCACCATGCCGATGAGTTGAAAGGCCAGTGTGGAAAGCAGACCCAGGATGAACGCCTCATACCAGATGTAGACAGGGGCGATCGTATCGTTCAGATATCCACCCAGTATGGGGCCCACGCCGAAGGCTATCCCCCAGGTGAGGCCGTAGACGCCCATATAGCGGCCCCGCATGGTCACAGGAGCCATGTCGGCAACGAGGGAGACAGAGGTGGGGATGATTAGCATCTCCCCGATGGTGAGGATGGCCATGCTCATTAAGAACAAGGGGAAACTGTTGCCCAGGGCCACGCTACCCACCCCTAGAGCGGTGAAGAGAGCACCGGCGGCCAAGACCGGGGCGGCCCGATACCGCTCCGTGACTCGAGTGATGGAGTATTGGAACAGGACCACCATGGCCGCGTTGGTAGCCATGATGAAGCCATAGCGGCTCTCCAGAATACCGTACCCCTCCTTGATATAGACGGGGAGAAGGGTCATCATCTGGGCATAGGCTATACCGAGCAACGTATAGGCACCACAAAAGGCTAGGAAGGGGTAGTCGCGCAATACTCTGCCGTACCCCTCCATCGCCTCATCCCGCTCCCCTTCCACCTCCGGTTTCGTCTCCTTGATGAACAAGGTCGAAAGGAGTAAGAAGGTGGCTGCCGAGGCAGCAGCAGCCATGAAGGAAAGGAGATACGATCTAGTAGCGATGAAGCCCCCTATCGCCGGGCCGATGGCCACTCCTAGGTTAGCGATCATCCGCAAAAGGGCATAAGCACCGGGGCGCCTTTCGGGCTCGATGATGTCCGCCACTATGGTGTTAGAGGCGATCCTGGACGAGGGTTCGATGAGGCCGCTTAAGGCTATGAGGATAGCGAAAGCCTCTAAGGAGTCGAGTAAGCCAAAGGCCACCATCACCACTACCTCGTTGGCCAAGCCCACGAGCAGGGCTGTCTTCCGACCGAAACGATCGATCACGGGGCCCCAGATGAACTGCGAGACCAGGCCCACCCCTGAACTGACGGCGAAGAGCAATCCCACGGTGGTAAGGGGGATATTCAGCCTCTGGCGGAGATAAATAGTCATGAAGGGCCAGACCAGGCTGCCCCCAGCGGAGCCGATGAACCGACCACAGAAGAGTATCCAGAACTGGAAGGGGTATTCGGCTATCGTCTTTCTGACCCTGGAAAACATCTGCTTCCCCAAAAGATAAAGGACTGGTTACCTTTAGAACAAGGCTCCCTACGACGGTCTAGCCAGTCCTCGCCATCCTCAAATTATACCACGAATTTCCGTCCCTGACTTTGCCCCTCTATAGGGAGGCTGATATAATCTCTACCTGAGGTGGCTATATGGAACTTCCCACTCTCGAAGAACTCCCTGAGGGTTATAGGTCTGGCTTCGTGGCCGTCTTGGGCAAGCCCAACGTGGGCAAATCTACCCTCATCAACGCCTTCGTGGGGCAGAAGATCGCCATCATCTCCCCCAAACCCCAGACCACCCGGCGTCGCCTGCGAGGTATCCTTACCTTGCCCCAGGCGCAGATCATCTTCGTCGATACCCCAGGCATCCACTTCCCCAAACATAAACTGGGAGAATATATGGTAGAGACGGCCACTAGGGCCCTAAAGGGTATCGACCTGGCTCTCTTCATGGTGGATGTCTCTCAACCTCCCACAGGGGAAGATGAGGAGATAGCCAGGCTGCTCCGGGAATACCGTCCAGCCCCGGTTATCTTAGTTTTGAACAAGGTAGACCTCCTAAGGCCAGAGAGGGAAGAGGCTCACCGGGAGGCCTATCTAGCCCTGGGAGAGTTCCGAGAGTGGCTCTTTCTCTCCGCCACCCGGGGAGACAACCGAGAAAGGCTCCTGGAACTGATCATCGAATATCTCCCCTTGGGTCCCCAGTATTACCCTCCTGACCAGGTGACCGACCAGGAGGTGCGCTTCATGGCCGCCGAGTTGATCCGGGAGCAGGCGCTGGAGTTCCTCCACCAGGAGGTGCCCCATTCGGTGGCTGTAGTAGTGGAGGAGTTCCAGGAGCGGCGAGAGGATCTCACCTATATCTCGGCCACTATCTATGTGGAGAAGAAGTCCCAAAAGGGGATCGTCTTGGGCCAAGGGGGGAAGACGGTGAAGCGGATCGGGACCGCCGCCCGCAAAGAGATAGAAGCCCTCTTGGGCAAGCGGGTCTATCTGGAACTCTGGGTCAAGGTGAGCAAGAAGTGGCGGCGAGACGAAGGGGCGCTGCGCCGCCTGGGATACGTTCTCCCCAAGAAGAAGTGAAGCTCCGCGGCCTCCGGTAGGGTCAAGATTGACGGCGACTGGGCGACGATGTAGAATGCTTACCGGTCATGGTTCTTAGACGGAGGCATAATCCATGCGAGAGATAGGTTATCAGGAGATAGTGGATACCGTGGCTCGCCTCTCCATGGAGGTGAACTACTACCTGGGCGATGATCTCTTGGCCGCCCTGCGTCGAGCCAAGGAGGAAGAGGAATCCCCCTTGGGCCGCGAAGTCCTAGACCAGATCTTGGAGAACGCTCAGGTCGCGGCAGAGGAACAGATGCCCCTCTGTCAGGATACAGGGATGACAGTGATCTACCTGGAGTTAGGCCAGGAGGTGCATCTGGTGGGGGGAGACCTGACCGAGGCGGTCAACGAGGGGGTGCGCCGGGGTTATGAGGAAGGGTATCTCCGCAAGTCGGTGGTGGAGAACCCCTTCTCGGCGAGGATGAACACCAAAGACAACACCCCCGCGGTGATCCACACGGAGATAGTCCCCGGTGACAGGCTGAAGATAACCGTTCTCCCCAAGGGCGGGGGGAGCGAGAATATGAGTTACCTCAAGATGCTCTCCCCGGCGGCTGGCCGCCAGGGGGTTATAGACTTCGTGGTGGAGTCAGTCCATAAGTCGGGGGCCAACCCCTGCCCTCCCACCATCGTGGGGGTGGGGATTGGGGGAACGGCGGACAAGGCGATGGATTTGGCCAAGCGCTCCCTCCTGCGGGAGGTGGGCGCTCCCCACCCTGACCCAGAAGTGGCAGAACTGGAAGGGGACATCCTAGAGGCGGTGAACAGGCTGGGGATAGGGCCTATGGGGTTCGGGGGGCAGGTTACCGCCTTGGCCGTCCACGTGGATACCTTCCCCACCCATATCGCCAGTTTGCCCGTGGCCGTAAACTTGCAATGTCATAGCGCCAGGCACAAGAGCGCCGTTTTGTGAGAGGGGACTTTCGGATGACTTTGCCAGGACAAAAAGGACGATGGTACCTATGGGAAGTTCCTGTCTCATCATAATTCTAGTATCTACCGCCCAAAGGCTCCAATCCCCATCAAGAGGAGGGAATCAAGGCTTTCCCTATCCTTACAGGATCCCTGTGGGACGGGATCCCGAGGGACAACCGGTATACACCATGCCTCTTGTCAGTGAAAGATGAGATATGGAAGCAATCGTCCCCATAGGAGAGTGAATACCATGAGAGTAACCACCCCTCTTACCGATGAAGTCATCGAGAAACTACACGCTGGAGACAAGGTGACTATCACCGGTACCATTTACGTGGGACGGGACGCGGCCCATAAGCGGATGATGGAGGCCCTAGACAAAGGGGAGCCTCTGCCCTTTGACCCCCAGGGACAGATCATCTATTATATGGGCCCCGCGCCGGCCAAGCCGGGCCAGCCCATCGGCTCCGCCGGGCCCACTACATCTTATCGCCTGGACCCCTATACCCCCCGCCTCTTAGCCGAGGGGCTGAAGGGGATGATGGGCAAGGGGAACCGCTCTCAAAAGGTTAGGGAGGCGATGCAAAAGTATAAGGCGGTCTATTTCGCCGTGGTAGGGGGCGCGGCGGCGCTCATAGCCAAGCGGATAAAGAGCGCCCAGGTGATCGCCTATGAGGACCTGGGTCCGGAGGCCCTCCGCCGCCTAGAGGTGGAAGATTTCCCGGCCATCGTGGTGAACGATATCTACGGCGGCGACGCCTACGAGGAAGGGAAAACCAGGTACGCTCGAACGGCTTAAGTCGCGACGTCAATCTAGGAGGTGATTTTGATGACCGCTCTCGCTGCTTTCGACGTCGACGGCACGCTCTTGAAGGGACATGTCTGGCGAGCCCTCATCAACTACCATCGCGAGCGCAAGATGAAACGTCTCTTCCTCTGGCTCTTCGCCCTCACCCATTACCCTTTGTGGTTCTTGGCCAAGTTCGGCCTCTGGGACGAAGTGCAGTTCCGGGTCAAATGGATGGAGGATTTCGCCGGTATCTTCAAAGGCCTAAAGAGGGAAGAGATACGAGATATCCTCTCCGCCGTTTTAGAGAACGAACTGGAGCAAGAGATTCGGGCCGATCTCCTGGACACCTTAAAGGAACACCGGGCCAAGAACCACATAGTGGTCCTCGTTTCGGGGACCTTCGAAGACCTCTTGCGTCTCCTTGGAGAGAAGATAGGGGTCGAACACCTCTTGGGTACCAAAGTGGAATTCAGCGAGGGCCGGTGCACCGGCCGAGTCATAGGCTCAGCCTGCATGGGCTCGGAGAAGGTGCGCCGCATCCAAGAACTGATAAGCGAGAAGGAGTTAGAGGTCGATCTATCCTCTAGTTTCGCCTACGCAGATAGCATCTCCGACCTGCCACTTCTAGAGTGGGTGGGCAACCCGGTGGCGGTGGAGCCAGAGGAGAAACTGCAAGCCATAGCCCAAGAGAGGGGATGGCAGATCATGGAACCCAAAGGAGAGTGAGATGAGAAGGGACGAAGCCCTAGCCTTGGTAAACGAACTCATCAAGAACAAGAACTTAGTGAAGCACCATTTGGCTGCTGAGGCCTGCATGCGGACTCTGGCCAGACATTTCGGCGAGGATGAAGAGACCTGGGGGCTGGTGGGGCTTCTCCATGACGCCGACTACGAGATCACGGAGAAAGACCCAGAACGCCACACCTTAGAGTTGGGCAAAATCTTGCGGGAGAAAGGCGTGGATGAAGCCATTATTCGAGCGGCCCAATCTCACTCTGACGCCAGCGGCGTCCCCCGCGATACCCTGATGGCCAAGGCCTTATACGCCTGCGATGAGTTGACCGGGCTCATCGTGGCCGCGGCCCTGGTGCATCCCGATAAGAAGTTGGCCTCCCTCGACGTGGAGTTCATCATGCGCCGCTTCAAAGAGAAAGCCTTCGCCCGAGGCGCCCACCGAGAGATGATCCTCACCTGCGAGCCAGAACTGGACATAGAATTGAAAGAGTTCATCGGCATCTGTCTTTTGGCCATGCAGGGGATAGCCGATGATCTGGGACTATAAAAGACACTACCTTGCATGTCCCACCCATCGGGTCAAGCAGGATCTGTACCCATTAGGCTGCTAACTGCTCGACTATGTTACGGAGGGATCGATAGCGGTTCTAGCGGTTAGATTAACCTTTTATCACCCCTCTTGGCTCCAGTCTAGCCACCTTGTAGGCGATGCCCGCCCCGTGTACCACCTCCACCACGCGGTCCACATCCTTGTAAGCCCCAGGGGCCTCCTCGGCGAGGCCAGGCATGCTCCCTGCCCGGATGATGATGCCCATCCCCTCCAACTCTTTGCGCAACTCTTGGCCATAGAACCGCCTCTTGGCTCCCCTGCGGCTCATCAGTCGCCCTGCCCCGTGGCAGGTGGAGCCGAAAGTGAGATCCAACGCCTCATCGGTGCCCACCAAGATATAGGAGGCGGTACCCATGCTCCCGGGGACAAGTACCGGTTGGCCGATCTCCTGATAATCTTTCGGGAGCCCAGGGAAACCGGGGCCCGCGGCCCGCGTAGCCCCCTTGCGATGGACCACAACCTT
>JAUVHF010000118.1 GCA_030593425.1 Anaerolineales bacterium | reverse complement strand
CAAGAAGATCCTCGATCCTCTCCTTAAGCCCATCGAGGTTGGAGGGATGCACCTCCCCTTCCCCAGGAGCCTCGAAAGCCAGAACTTTGACCTGCTCCCTTTCTCTCTTGAGTCGCCGGCACAGATCTAACCCATCGAGTTCTGACATCTTAGTGTTGACCACTACCAGATCCGGTTTGAACTCAGCCAACTTCATCCCTACCCCCAAGGCATCACTCGCGGTAGAGAACCGATAGGTGCGGAAGGCACGGGTCAGAAGGTCGACCATCTCTTTTCCCTCCTCGACCACCAATATCCTCTTCTCGCGCCCTGGAAGACGAACTCTACTCTTCTCCAGATATTCGTTCAGCATCTCTAGGTTATAACGCCTGTGGCCTCCGGGGGTGCGAAAGGGCACCAGCAACCCTTCCTTCTCCATCCTGCCCAGGGTGAATAGGCTGATATGGAGATATTGGGCCGCTTCCCTCGCCGTGAGAAGGGTCATGCGCTCACCTCCGTTAAACGATATGAAACGTTATGAAACCCCAAAATCTAGTGTAAACCCCTGCGTCTCCTTTGACAATAGGAAATTGGTACCCCATGGCTAAGTGCCACCTTGACACCTCTACCCTTTTGCCATAGTATAAGTTGTCAAAATAAGAGAAGGAGGCCAAGGGAAGTTGGACAAGGTTAAGGTGGCTATCATCGGGGTAGGAAACTGCGCCTCTGCCCTAGTTCAGGGGGTGCATTTCTATCGTCAGGTGCAGGAGGACGACTTCGTCCCCGGGCTCATGCATGTTACTTTGGGAGGTTACCATATAAGCGATATCGAGTTCGCCGCTGCCTTCGACATCGACTCCAAAAAAGTGGGCAAGGATATCTCTGAAGCGATCTTCACTCTGCCCAATAATACCTACAAGTTCGCCGAAGTCCCCCCTATGGATGTCTCTGTCTCCCGGGGGATGACTCACGATGGCCTAGGCAAGTACCTTAGACAAGTGATCACCAAGGCTCCTGGTTCCACCTCCAATATCGTTCAGATCCTCAAGGAGACGGAAACGGATGTGGTGGTTAATTTTCTGCCCGTGGGCAGCGAGATGGCTACCAAGTGGTACGTGGAGCAGATCCTGGAGGTGGGCTGCGGCTTCGTCAACTGTGTCCCTGTCTTCATCGCCCGAGAGAGGTATTGGCAAGAGCGTTTTGAGGAGAGAAACGTGCCCCTCGTCGGGGACGATATCAAATCCCAGGTGGGAGCCACCATCGTCCATCGGGTCCTCGCTCGGCTCTTCCGTGAGCGGGGGGTGAGACTGGAACGGACTAGCCAACTGAACGTAGGCGGAAATATGGATTTCTACAACATGTTGGAAAGGGCCCGCTTGGAGTCGAAGAAGATCTCCAAGACCAACGCCGTGACCAGCCAACTGGATTACGACATCGGTGAGAAGAACGTCCATATCGGCCCCTCCGACTACGTCCCCTGGCTAGAAGACCGTAAGTGGGCCCATATCCGCTTAGAGGGACGAAGTTTCGGCGATGTGCCTTTGAACATAGAATTGAAATTGGAAGTTTGGGACTCTCCTAACTCCGCGGGAGTGGTGATCGACGCCATACGTTGCTGCAAACTGGGGCTCGACCGAGGCTTAGGAGGTACTCTCGTCGCTCCCTCAGCCTATTTCATGAAGGCGCCTCCCGTGCAGTTCAGCGATGACGAAGCGCGAAGGAAGTTGGAGGAGTTCATCGCTGGATAGAAAGAACAACACCATACCCCTGGCCCTAAAGACCCCCTTCCTGACGAGACTTTACCTTTACGTTGAGAAGGGGGTGTATCTAGTAACCTATGGGTCCTTTCTGGGGCTCGTCTTCCTGGCCCAACGCCTGCCCTTGAAGGTAGCTTACGGCATAGCCTCCCCGGTAGGTGACCTACTATTCCTCCTCTGGCGTCGGGGAAGGGGTAACGCTATAGACAACATGCGCTACGTCCTGGGCCGCGAGGCTGCAGATCTGGAGGTGTACCGTACAGCGCAGCGCTCCTTTCGTAACTATATGAAACTCTTGGTCGACTTCGTGCGGCTCCCGCGGACAAGTGATGAGGAGGTGGAGAGGCGTGTCCGAGTTGAGGGGTGGGAGCATCTAGACCGTGCCCTTGAAGGGGGCAAGGGCGTACTCCTGGTAGGGAGTCACTTGGGCAGTTGGGATCTGGCAGGGTTGGCCCTAGCAGCACGGGGACACGAGTTATACGTGGTGGCTGAGAGGCAAAAACCCCCCTGGCTCGACCGCATAGCCCGCGATTGGCGAGAAGCGCGAGGGATCCACCTCATCTTCATGGAGCGGACTCTGAAACCGCTTTTTCGCGCCCTGACGCGAAACCAGTTAGTAGGGATTGTGGTGGACCGTCCGCTGCCACAAGGTGAGGGGGTAACTGTAGAGTTCTTCGGCCAGATGATATCCTGGCCCTCGGGGCCGGCCGCTCTGGCGCTCCGCACAGGTGCCCAAGTCATCACCGGGTACCTAGTGCGCACCTTGGACGGCCACTTTAAGGGAGAGATCTTTCCACCTTTGGAGTTTCAACCCCGCGGCGATAGATCCGAAGACCTGCGCCGACTCTCTCAAGAGATAGTGACTCTGCAAGAAGAACTGATCAGGCGGTATCCCGATCAATGGTACATGTTCCGTCGCATGTGGCCTTCTAGCCAGTGGAGATAAAGTGAACCAAACGTTTCTCACCTATCTGCTCTACCGGCTCGCAGGAGCCATCTTCCCCCACATACCGCCGCGGTGGGGGTACCCCTTGTTCTCTTTCATCGGGGATCTGGTCTGCCGCTTCCACTTCGGCGCCCGAGGGATAGTGCAAGGGAACCTGAGACATGTTTTGGGTCAAGAGACCGATAAGGCCACTATCGAAGAGACCGCCCGCCAACTCTTCCGTAATTCCCTCCAGAACTACTATGAACTGTTCCACCAACGAAACCTCTCCCGGGAAGAGATGAGAGCCTCCCACACCGTTAAGGGGTTAGAACATATAGAGGAGGCGTTGGCCCAAGGCAAGGGGCTGGTCTTGACTACCGCTCATTTCGGGAGCCCCGATGGCCTGATCTGTCTGGTGGCCTCTCTCTTCTCCTGCCGGGTGACAGCCCCCGCGGAGCATCTGAGACCCGAGAGGCTCTTCCGATATGTCGTGAGCCTGCGAGAGAAGGGAGGGATCACCCTTCTGCCAGCCGATGGCCCCCTCCTGGGTCTCTTCCGAGCCCTAAAGCGCAATGAGATAGTGGCGGTAGCGGCGGATAGGGATACTACGGAGAGCGGTATCATGGTCGATTTCTTCGGCGCGCCGGCTCGCCTCCCTGATGGCCACGTCCAGTTGGCTATGCGCACGGGGGCCAAGTTGGCTCTGGCCTTCGGCAGGAGGGAACCAGACAATAGCTACACTATTGAGATCCACCCCCCTCTCGAATTGGAGGATACGGGTGACTTCAAGCGCGATGTGCGCGCCAACATGGAGAAGGTAGTGGCCGGTCTGGAGAGGGTGATCCGTCAGCACCCTGAGCAATGGCTGATCTTTTACTCCCCCTGGCCCGCCCGTGCTTAGCGCAGGCTGCGAAGCATTGATGCCAGCCTGCCCCGGTACTTGCCAGCCCGTCCTGGTACGACTTGGGCCGGGGGACGGGCTTTGGCGCTCTAGAGGAGTCTGATGGGAAAGGCTGACCTACATATCCACTCCGGCGCGGGTGACGGCTTACCCGCGACGCATGAGATCCTTGACTATGTGGAAAACGAGACCGATCTGGATCTGATCGCCATCACCGACCACGACCTCATCGACGGCTCTCTAGAAGCCAGGGAGCTGGTAGCCAAAGGGGGTTATCGCTTCCAGGTGCTGGTGGGGATGGAGATCACCACCTTAGAAGGACATCTTCTGGCCTACGACTTGGAGGAGCCGGTCCGGATGCTTCAGCCTTTAACGCGAACTATAGATTTGGTCCATGAGCAAGGGGGGTTCTGCATCGTGCCCCATCCCATGAGTTGGCTTACCTTGAGCCTCCAGAGATGGAGCATCGAACGGATATTGAGAGATCCCCGAGAGGGGATAAGGCTTGAGGGTTTGGAGATCCTGAACCCCAACCTCGCGGGCCGGGTCAGTTACGAACGGGTGATGGCCCTCAACGAACAGAGATTTCACCTCCCAGAATTGGGAGGCAGCGACGCTCATTTCCTCTCCTTGATCGGCCAAGCCCGCACCTTTTTCCCTGGCCGGACAGCCGAGGATTTCAGCCAGGCTCTTGAGTCCAGAACCACCAGGGCAGAGGGCGAGTTCTTATCTTGGGAGGAACACCGCCAACTCGCCGCGGTAGCCGGCCAGCAGATGGTGAAGAGCCTGGTGATCCTACCCAGCAAACATATCAGGCGGGCCCTCGACTCCTTCCTAGAAGGACGGAAGGGATGAAGATAGCCTTAGTCTCTCCTTATGATTACACGGTCCCCGGTGGGGTGACCAAACATATCTTCTACCTGGACAAGCACCTCCGAAGGCTGGGTCATGAGGTGAAGATCTTGGCTCCCTGCTCCGGGGAGGAAGCGCTTGAGGAGCACGTCATCAGCGTGAGCGGTAACGTGATCTCCGTCCCCTTCAGCGGCTCGAAGGCGCGCATCACCCTCTCGCCTCGCGTCTATCGTCGAGTGAAGAAGATCCTTCAACAAGAACAGTTCGATATCGTCCATATCCATGAGCCCGGTGTCCCAGCCTTGCCTTTGATAGTCCTCCGTCATTCGAAAAGCGTGAATGTGGGCACTTTCCACGCCTATCGCGACTCTTCTGCCGGCTACCAATACGGGAAGCGGATATTTAAGCCCATCTACGCTAAACTGGACGGCAAGATAGTGGTCTCAGAAGCGGTGCGCGATTATATAGGCAGATATTTCCCCGGCGAGTATATGGTCATCCCCAATGGCATAGACCTGGAGCGGTTTGGGGCCCAAGTAGAGCCCTTCTCCAAATTCGCCGCTGAGGGGCCAAATATCCTTTTCGTGGGGCGTCTGGAGAAGAGGAAGGGGTTTAAGTATCTCTTACACGCTTTTCCCTACGTGAAAGAGGAGTTTCCGGGAGCCCGACTCCTAGTAGTGGGAGCCTACGATAGAGAGGACAAAGCCCCCTACGTCTATTCTGTGCGAAGAAGACGGCTTGGGGGCGTTCGTTTCATAGGGTATGTCCCCGATGAGGAACTGCCTCGCTACTATAAGAGTTGTGACCTCTTCTGTGCCCCCTCCACGGGGTTCGAATCTTTCGGCATGGTTCTTCTGGAGGCTATGGCTTCCGGAGTGGCCATCGTCGCCTCCGATATCGCTGGCTACCGCACCGCGCTTACAAAC
>JAUVHF010000176.1 GCA_030593425.1 Anaerolineales bacterium | reverse complement strand
GGGGACGAAGATGACGTTTCGCCTGCCCACGCTGGCCGCCAGCCCGGCCAGGGAAGAGGCCGCATTGCCCGTGGAGGCGCAGGTGATGATCCTCTTCCCCAACTCTTGGGCTTTCACCACGCCGATGGCGCTGGCTCGGTCTTTCAGGGAAGCAGTGGGGTTCCGCCCGTCGTCCTTCAAATAGAGGTTGGAGAGGCCAATTCTCTCCCCCCAGCGCTGGGCCCGATAGAGGGGGGTCCAGCCCACCTGGAGAGGGGGGATGGGGCTTTGGGCGTCCACGGGGAGGAGCGGCTTGTACCGCCAGATGGAGTAGTCGGGGTTTTTGGCCAACCCTTCTTTGGTTAGCCTCTTACCGATGAGTTGGTAGTCGTATTGAACGTCCAAGATGCCCTCATAGCCATGCTCAGGGCAGACGTAGAGCACCTCATGGGCACCATATTCTTCCCCGCAAAGGACGCATTTCAAACCGAGGACGTGATCCATCTCATCTCTTCCGGGTTCGGTATCCCTCTAAGACCCCCTGGATATGGCTCAGGTGTTCCCGCTCATGCTCCAGAAAGCGGGGGAAGACCTTGCGGGCTGTCCACCCTTCGCCATAGTGGATAGTGACCCGCTCTAGTTCCTCGGGAGTGAGGTCTTGTAAATGCTCCACCGCCATCTGGCGGATGGCCCCTAGCCGCTCGAAGGGATCCTGGGGCCAGTCTGTGAGGCGCAGGGTGAAGTTCTGCTCATCATCGGCCACCTCCTCCACCCGCTCCCAGAGGGAGAGGGTGCGCCCCTCGGGTTTCCACTCCCGAATCTCCTTGGGCAACTGGCTGATCCTCTCTAGGGAGGTCTTAACCTCCCTCCAGGCGGCCCCGAACTGCTCCAAAAGGCTGTTCCTCTCTTGGGGAGCGAGGGGCTCCAGGTCGGAGGGCTGGTCATCGCTCTGGAAGTAGACGACCTGGAAACTCTCCAACTCTGCAGGGGAGGGCCTCTCCTTATCACCCCTGGTCATTGCCGCCAGTTCTTTCTTTATGAGCTCGTTTTGAAACTGGTAGTAAGTGGGCAGGAGGCGCAAAACCTTACGGGGGGTCCATTTCTGCCCGTAATAGGTGGTCAGTCGGCCAAACTCTTCTGGCCTCAGGCTGCCCAACTCGCTCAGAATGTAGCGATGAGTCGCTTCCAGCCGCTCGAAGGGATCCCCGGGCCAATCTTGGAGGCGCTGGATGTACCACCACTCAGCGTTGGCGATGTGCTCTAGAATTTGCTTTATGGCCCAGCCATCCTCGTCGCCTTTCCAAGCCAATACCTGGTCAGAGAGGGCGGAGACTGTATCCAGCAGGGCCTGGCGAGAGAGTTCCAGCTTTCGCAAGAGCGTCCCTACCTCCTCCGGCTTCAAGGGCTCCTTATCTTCGGGGAAGGTGAGGGCCTCGGTCTCTTCCACATCCAGTTCTACATCAGCGACACTGGCCGGGAGGCTTTCGTCCTCTTTGCCGAAAAGAGCGAGGTAGTCCCCGAGGAGGTCTTTGAGGTTGCTGAGGGCCTCTTCTTTGGCCCTACCCCTGGCGGCGCAGCCAGGTAGGGCCGGGATATGGGCCAGGGGACCTCCCTCGGAGAGGGTCCCCTCCTCTACATCTAGATAAACTTTGCACCTCATCTTCCCTCCTAGTGGGGCGTGATTCTCGTTCCCATCTCCCCTCGCAGGGCGCGGGCCAGGTTCTCTGGCGAGGTGATGAGGGCCTCCTCGCCTCCCTCCTCCAGAAATTTTATCACCGCCTTTATCTTGGGCCCCATGCTGCCCGGAGGAAAGTGCCCTTCTTGCAAATAGTTCTTGGCCTCTGACAGGGTCATTCGGGCTAGATGGATCTGGTTGGGCTTTCCGTAGTTGAGAGCCACCTTCTCTACCGCCGTGGAGATGAGGAAGAGGTCGGCCTTGATGCCGGTGGCCAGAAGCCCCGAGGCGTAATCTTTATCGATAACCGCTTCCACTCCCCGCAGGGAACCATCCTCCTCGACCACCGGGATTCCGCCCCCCCCCACGCCGATGACCACGAACCCCAGCCCGATGAGGGCCTTTATAGCCTCCTGCTCCACGATGCGCATCGGTATGGGAGAGGGGACCACCCGCCGCCAGCCCCTGCCGGCGTCCTCCATGATACGCCACCCCTCCTCGTCCCGGTAGCTCTTGGCCCTCGCTTCGTCGTAGAAGGGGCCGATGGGCTTGCTGGGGTTCTCAAAAGCCGAGTCGTCGTTATCCACCACCACCTGGGTAACCACCGTGACTATGGGCTTTTGGATGCCCCGCTTCTCAAACTCGTTCCCCAGGGTCTGCTGGATCATGTAGCCGAGGGCCCCTTGGGTATCGGCACCACAGGAGTCCAGGGGGACGGTATGCAAGACGCGGCTAGTCAACTCAGAGCGCATGAGGATGAACCCTACCTGGGGGCCGTTGCCGTGGGTGATGACCACCTCCCAGCCTCGCTCGATCATATCGGCGATGTGGATGCAGGTCTCCCGAGTGGCGGCGAACTGGTCGAGCACCGTTTGGTGGTCTTTATCTTTGATCAGAGAATTGCCGCCGATGGCTACTACCGCTACCTTGGCCATATATTACCTCCCTTTTGATTGAACTATATCACCTTTTGCGCCTCTTATCAACAGGCAGAAGCCCCCAGCGAAGAGCCACAGGGGGCTTATCCTTTGAGTGTAGAGGCTTGGGTTACTAGTGGTTAAGCACTATCACCCTCGGTTTTTTGGGCAGCGTCTCTTTGTTAGGTATCGCTTCACTTGACGCGACACAGATGAGAACAGGAGCCAGAAGCCTATGAGGCGTAAGAGGACAGGCTAGATCTCCCCCATAGTGAAGGCCATGATCGCCTTCTGCACGTGTAGCCGGTTCTCCGCTACCTCGTAGATGATGGAGTGGGGGCCAGAGGCTATCTCATCGGTCACTTCATGGCCCCGGTCCACGGGCATGGGATGGATGAAGAGAGCGTCGTTGGTGAGGGCCATCTTTTCCCGGTCGTAGATCCAATCTCCATACTCCATGGCCCTCTCTATCTCGCCCTTCTTATCGAGTTGGCCCTCTTTGTAGGCCTGGGGGCTCATCCAGTTGCGGGAATAAACCACATCGGCTCCCTCATAAGCCTTCTTTTGGTCGTGGGTTATCTCGAACCTACTTCCAGCCCTCCTGGCGTTCTCCTCGCAGGCGGCGATAACCTCCGGAGCGAGGTCATACCCCTCTGGATAACATAAGGTTACATCCATCCCCAAGCGGGTATTGATGAGGAGGCTCTCTTGGACCGAGCACCAGGATCTGACCAGGGCGCCGTGCCCCCAAACTTGAAGCAACCTCTTGCCTCGGAAATCCCTGCCCAGGTGGGCGCGCAAGCCCATCGCATCGGCCAGCCCTTGGCAGGGGTGGTATTTATCGTGGGCCATGGAGATGATGGGGACCGTGGCCCACTTGGCGTATTCCCGTAGAAACGCCTCGCCCTCCCCGTAGGCCGATATCTTATCCTCCAGGATGCGGATGCCGATGCCGCAGGCGTACCGGCTCATGACCCGAGCGGCGTCTTCTATCGTCTCCCCCGGGTGGTGGCCGTCTTCAGCCGCATCGCCTTGGGCTCCAAGAACTGGGCGTGCCCGCCCAATTCCGTGGCCGCGCACTCGAAGGATTGCCTGGTGCGCACCGAGGGGTTATAGAAGAACATGAAGAAGGTCTTGCGGTTCAGGCAGTTATTATAAGGGTGGTCATAGCGCTGAGCCTTCATCTCCTCCGCCAAAGAAAGTACC
>JAUVHF010000159.1 GCA_030593425.1 Anaerolineales bacterium | reverse complement strand
TCATCGGTTTCCTCCTCAATCAAGGGTTTTGAGAAACTCCAAGAGGTCGTTAAGTTGCTCCTCCGTCATCCGGAACCTGGGCATGGTGTAATCCAGGGGCTCCCCCGCGGGGTTGAGCCCTTGGGTGATGGCCCGCTTGATTGTCTCGTCGGTGTAGGGAGGGTGTTCCTCCCCCTCCTCGTGCTCCTCTTCTATCAGGTGATGATACCTTATATCCGGCGGTATCTCCGTCCCCATCATCACCGGCCGGCCTCCCCTTCCGTCCGGCCCGTGACAACTGACACATGACCCTCCATGCATATAAAGCCACATCGGCCCGCCCTCAAAACGTATCCGTTGTCCGTTCTCATCAACGCCCGTGTAATAGATACGCTCCCCGCTGGTGGCGTAGCCACGGGGGGGCGGCGGCGAAGGCAAGCGAAAGATGGCCGTCCGCAAAGTCGGCGACACCACCAACCCGATGAAGCATAGCCCCAAGACGAGAAAACAAACCAGAACCGCCATGGAGATGACCAAAACCCAACCAGCTCGCTGCCCCATATTCTTTGTACTCCTTTCTTCCGATCGTTTCCCCTAGCAGGAAGGCCAACCGCCGGTGGACGGTTAGCCCCACTTGCCTCGCTACGAAGATAGAGCCAGCCGTTCCTCTGGGTTGAAGGATAATAGCGATTTCTCCTTGCACAAAATGCGGGGGAGAATATCTGCCCCACTGACCGGAAGGCCTCTCAATCTCCTTTGTGCCTCGTTGCGCTGCTGAGGGTATAGGTTGTGCCTTGTGGACCGGGCGGGAACTTCTTACCCCTCACGCAGGTGACCTCAGTTCCGGTCCGCTCGTTCAGGTACTGGCCCCGACTGCGGAACGATCTGGCCTGGCTTAAATCGCTCTTCCGTTCCCCTCTTCTCCTTCTGCATCGGATTCTACTCTGCGTCACCTTCTACTAAGAAGCCAACCGCCTGTCAACGGTTGGCCTCTTTGAAACCCACGGCGTCCAGAGCCACCCATGGGACTCGAACCCACGACCTAGCCCTTACGAGGGGCTTGCTCTACCAACTGAGCTAGGGTGGCTCAGATGGGCCGTGCTGGATTCGAACCAGCGACACCCTGCTTAAAAGGCAGGTGCTCTAACCAGACTGAGCTAACGGCCCTTCAAGACAAGATTTCAGGACAGGCCCTTCAAGACAACCAGTCCCAATTTGAGTATATCACAGGCCGCTTGCTCCGTCAATGCGGCTACTGGATCGACTCCTTCAGCCAGCCGGGGAGAGGCAGCCCCATCAAGGTGAAGACATTGACCAGATGGCCCCGGTAGGTCTCGTCCAGGAGCGCTTCTTCTGGCGACTCGTTCCGGCCAGAGTACCACCAGAACCAGTCGCTCCCCGGCTGGTCGACTCGATAGTTTAGTTCCAGAAAACCTAGAAAAAGAACGAAAAAATAAAATGATGCAAGAAAACGGTAATTCAATGGCCTAATGAGGCACTAGGTCTAAGGTCATTGGTCTACAAGAGACCGTTGAAAAACGAGGGGATTGAGCGTCTCTGTCCGCTCACGGAAGTGAACTACCTCTTCCAAGACTCTTCCTACCCTTCTTTTGTATGTTTTTCTATGTTTTCGCCTCCTCTCTTTCTGTCTTTCCCTCCCTCTTTCAGGAGTGGCTTTGCCGAAAATACCGATTTCCCCAATAATGGCTATTTCGATTGCGTTGGTCTTCGGCCTGCTGGCATACTACATGGATTTCCGGCGCCTGTACGCATATGGCCTGTTGTTTGCGATGCCCGAACTGCTTCGGGGACTGTTCGGCAAACCCATTGGCCCAATAGTGCCCACGGTTTCAGGAATTGTCATTCTGCTGGTAGGACTGGTAGTGTTCATGCGTTTCCTGCGCAAGTACCCGCTACCGGCAGAGGGCCTACCTTCGTAGGCGGCGTTCGATGACAACCACTAAAGCCAGCAGCGAGGGCCTACAGCCCATCGCGGATATTGACCGGTTGATCCACGAACCGGCCCGGCTCATGATCCTGGCTCTCCTATACGTCGTCGAAAGCGCGGACTTCCTCTTCTTGATGCGCCAAACCGGGCTGACGGGAGGCAATCTATCCTCGCACCTGAGCAAACTGGAAGCCGCGGGCTACGTTGCTATCGAGAAGGAGTTTGTGGACAAGAAGCCCCATACCATGCTCCGCCTCACCGACAAGGGTCGGGCTGCTTTCAGGGAGTATCGGCAGAGTATGCAGCAGATCTTTGACGGCCTACCTGACTGACAGCTAAGCATGATGCGCTTCCCAGAAGCATATGCTGCCTGCCATAAGGCCAAGGAAAGACGCGTCTGATTTATGGCTCCTTGCCCCGCAACTGGGGGAAGAGGATTACCTCCCGGATAGAGGACTGATCGCAAAATAGCATCACCATTCGATCCACTCCCCACCCTATCCCCCCCGTAGGAGGCATGCCATACTCCAGGGCTTGGATGAAATCCTCATCCATAGGGTGAGCCGCCTCTTCGCCAGCCTCCAAGGCTCTCTTCTCGGCGGCGAACCGCTCCCGCTGCTCCAAGGGGTCGTTCAGTTCCGTGAAGGCGTTGCCACACTCCAAGCCACCGATGAAGAACTCGAACCGCTCCACAAAGTGAGGGTCCCCTGGTTTCTCTTTGGCCAGAGGCGATATCTCCTTCGGATAATCGAGGATAAAAGTAGGCTGAATGAGCGTGGGCTCCACGTACTCCTTGAAGAGTTCCTCCACTAGTTTCCCCCAGGTCTCCTTGGGGGTCACTTCTAACCCCTTTTCGGCTATGGCCTCTTTCAGGGCAGAGAAGGAGCCCACCTCCTTGATATCTATCCCCGTCTCCTGGAGGATCGCCTGGTGCAAGGTCACCCTTCGCCAAGGAGGAGTCAGGTCGATCTCGTTACCCTGGTAGGTGATCCCGGTGGTCCCCAGCACCTCCTGGGCGGCGCAGGCGAAGGTCTCCTCCGCTAGGCGCATCATATCCTCATAGTCGGCGTAGGCCTGATAGGCTTCTAGTTGGGTGAACTCTGGGTTATGCACCGTGGAGAGCCCCTCGTTCCGGAAATCCTTGCCTATCTCGTAGACCCGCTCGAAGCCACCGATGATGAGCCGCTTTAGATAGAGTTCATCGGCGATGCGGAGGTAGAGTTTTCGGTGTAGGGCGTGATGATAGGTCTCGAAAGGCCGAGCCGCAGCCCCACCGTAGATGGGCTGCAAGATCGGCGTCTCTACCTCGACGAACCCTTGCTCATCCAAGAAGCGGCGCATAGCGGATATGATGCGGCTCCGAGCCAGAAAGATCTGACGCACCTCCTCGTTGGCGATGAGGTCAAGATACCGCTGGCGGTAGCGGGTCTCCACATCTTTGAGCCCGTGCCACTTCTCTGGGAGAGGGCGTAGGGACTTAGCCAAGAGAGTGAGCCACGAGATCTTCACCGTGGGCTCCCCGGTTTGGGTGAAAAAGGGGTTCCCCTCCACAGCGATGAAATCGCCGATGTCCAGATCCTTCCTGAATAGGTGGTAACCCTCCTCGCCCAGGGTATCTTGGGTCACATATATCTGTATCCGCCCTGTGCCGTCGGCGATGTGGGCAAAAGAGGCTTTACCCATCACTCGCACGCTCATGATGCGGCCACAGAGGGCCACGCTCTCATCCGGCCCCTCTTCACCCTTGGGAGGCCCGCTCTCTCTCCATTCTTCAAGGAGAGCCAAGACCTGGGCAGTGGTATGGGTACGCTTCGCCCGCGCTGGGTAGGCGTCTATCCCTCGCTTCTTTAACCCCTCCAATTTCTTGAGCCGCTGTTGCCGTAGGCCCCTCAGCCCCTCTCGCTTCATCGGATCTCCAAGATCTTGAAACGCCTCGCCCCATCGGGAGTTTGAACGGTGATCTCCTCACCCACTCGATGCCCCAGAAGCGCCTGGCCTAGAGGGGACTCGTTGGAGATGAGGCCATTTGTAGGATCCACCTCGGCCCAGCCCACGATGCGGTAGGCTTGCTCCTGAGCATCCTGACCATCCTCCTCCGCCACCTTCACCCAGGAACCTAGGATCACCACCTCGGAGGGGCCGGGCTCTTCGATGAGGACAGAGTTTTTCAGCATCGCCTTCAGGGTGGCGATCCGCCCCTCGACGAAGGCTTGCTCGTTCTTGGCGTCAT
>JAUVHF010000111.1 GCA_030593425.1 Anaerolineales bacterium | reverse complement strand
GGGGAGAGGTAGATCTCCATGGTAACCAGGGCCGCAGCGCTTCTCGGAGGTGTAGCGGCGCGGCAGGAAGCGAGCAGGAAGAGAAGAGACAAAACGATCGAGAGCCCTTTTCCTCGCATCGGAAGCGATTATAGACTCTTTCCTTCCCCCTGTCTAGTTGCCACCTCGATAAGAGATGGTGTACACTCTTCTCGAGATGTTCAGAGAGATCATGGAAGCGGTAGGAGAGGAGTTCTCGGGGCTGGCTACCCATCGGTATGTGGGGGAGATCATACAGTACCATCGCCTTCAGGCCAGCTCCGGTTATCGGCGGGCGGCGGAGCACGCCTATCAGAAATTGCTGGATTTCGGTTTGGAGGCTGAGATCTTGAGTTATCCGGCCAGAGAAGGGGTCACCTTCTGGGCCCAGCCCTCCTTCCAAGAGTGGGAGGCTAGGGAGGCGGTATTGCATCTCCTCGAGCCCGAGGCTCGGAAATTGGCCGACTATCGGGAGATCAAACTCTCTCTCATCCAAAGGAGTGCTCCCTTCGAGGGCGAGGCCGAAATCGTGCTCTTGGAGGATGGGCTGGAGGTGGAGGAGTATGAGGGGTTGGACCTGGAAGGCAAGGTGGTGCTCACCAGGGGCGATGTGAGAAGGGTTCGCTATCTGGCGGTGGAGAAGGGAGGAGCGGTGGGCCTCATCTACGATGGGATGAAGGAGTTGCCCGGCCTGGAGCGTCGCCTCGATAACGCCCTTCAGTACACATCTTTCTGGTGGTATGGAGGGGAGAGGAAATGCTTCGGCTTCGTGCTCTCACCCCAAGAAGGGGAGCGGCTCCGACGATCGATCAAGGGAGGATCGGTGGCCAAGGTTCGGGCTAAGGTGACAAGCCGCTTCTGGGATGGCAGCCTGGAGGTGGTCTCGGCCTTTTTACCGGGAGAGAGCGATGAGGAGGTGGTAGTAGTGGCTCATCTCTGCCACCCCCAATGGTCGGCCAACGACAACGCCTCCGGCTCGGCGACCCTCCTAGAGGTGGCCCGTACCCTGCATAGACTAACCCTTGGGGGCAGACTCAAGAAGCCTAGGCGGAGCATCCGCTTCCTTCTGGTCCCGGAGTTGACCGGCACCTACGCCTACCTTGCAGCCCATGAGGAGGGGCTACCCAAGATGATCGCCGGTCTCAATCTGGATATGGTGGGAGAGAGCCAAGAACTTTGCGGAAGCACCCTGCTGGTGGAGCGGCTTCCCGGATCCACTCCCGCTTTCTCAGGGGACCTCTTGGAACGGCTGCTAGAGGCGGTAGCCAAGGATACCTTAGGGTATGCCGGGGCGGGAGGTTACCCCTCCTTCCGGTATGGTAGCACCCCCTTCTTGGGGGGCAGCGATCATATTATCCTCTCTGATCCGACCGTGGGGATCCCCTCTCCCCTTCTCATCCAATGGCCGGACAGGTTCTATCATACCAGCCTCGATACTCAGGATAAGGTGGATCCCCAGATGTTGGCCCGGGTGGGCAAAGTGGCGGGCACTTACGCCTATTTCTTGGCCCTGGCCGGGCAGGAAGAGGCCACCTGGCTGGCCTGGGAGATGGTAACTCGTTTCAAGGAGAGGTTGGTGCGGCTAGTGCAGGAGGAAAGAAGGGCAGGGAGAGAATTAGTTAAGAAAGTGGGTCGCCTTCAAAACCAGGGGATTTCAGGTCTGCGCTCTCTCCGACGGCTAGCGGATATAGAGTTGAAGGGGTTTGAGAGCGAGCTCTCCTCTTTCGCCCGGCGAGAGTTGAAGAACGTTCCAGGGTTAAGGAACCAGGAGGGGGTGAAGTCCAGGGAAAACGAGTGGGAGGAGGAAGCCCGGCGACTGGTGCCGTGCCGCCTCTACAAAGGGCCCATTCCTGTAACCCCCTACCTTCGCCGCTTGGGCTCTGAAGAGCGGGAGAGGTGGTGGCGACTGGAGCACAGGTATGGCAATGCCCTGTGGTATCTCTTGCCCCTCAGCCTATACTGGGCGGACGGAGAACGAACCCTGCACGAGATAGTCGACTTGGTGGAGATGGAGACGGGAAAGAGAGCGGCCGAACTTCTGGTTACCTACTGCCGAACGCTAAGCGATCTGGATTTGCTCCACCTACTGCAGAGATGACCTTTTAGTTTATGGCACCAGCGATGTTATGATTTTTGAGGCGAACGTTTTCAACCTTGAAGGAGAAACCCTCTAGTATGTATCTTCGTCCCGAAAGAAAGGGAAATCCACTTCTCAGGTGGTTGCTCATCGTGGCTATCATCGTCGCCGCAGCGGGGCTCTACGTGATCAAGCAAAGGCCAGAACTGGTGGGGCAGGAACCGACCCCCCAGGCCGTAGAGACGGCGGAAGAGCACCTAAGGAACGGGGACGCTTTCTTCGCCCAGGGCGAGATAGACAAGGCTTTGGTGGAATATGAGCGGGCGACAGAGATCGATCCTGAAAACGCCACGGCCTATGCCCGTTGGGGGAAACTTCTGGCTATCAGGCGGCGGTATTCGGAGGCCGTGGAAAAGAACAAGAAGGCTGTGCAGTTGGACCCCGGGGATGCCGAAGGGTACGCCCTTTTGGCCATGGTCCTCGATTGGAACAGGGAGTACGATGAGGCTATCCAGGCGGCGTTACGAGCCATAGAGATCGACCCTGGATATGGAGAGGCCTATGCCTATTTGGCTGCCGCCTATGCTGACAAAGATCGATACGATGAGGCCTTGGAGAACGCCCAGATAGCCATCCAGTTGGAGGATCGAAATTATGTGGCCCATTTCAACTTCGGCTGCGTCCTGGAAAGGATGGGGAACTACCGCCAGGCGATCGCGGAATATAAACAGGCTACGGAACTCGCGCCCCATTTAGGATACCTCTTCATCCGCTTGGGTAAGAACTTTTGGGCTCTGGGTAATTATGAACAAGCCATCACTCAACTCCAGAAAGCTGTAGAGGCGGATCCCAAAGACCCGGAGGGATATGACTTCTTAGGTCTTCTTTATTTCGGAGAGGGGGATTATGAAAGGGCCTTGGCCTTCTTTCAAAGAGCGATAGAGGCAGATCCCCAGTTCGCCAACGCCTATGGACACCTGGGCCTCACCTACTACGTCCAACGGAAATATGAGGACGCGATTCACAATTTCGAGCAGGCCATAGAGTTGGGTGCCCAGTCCGCCGAATACTACTACGAACTGGGTTGGTCCCATGTCTTCTTTGAGGAGTGTGAGAAGGCGGTCCCCTACTTCGACGCCGCGGTGCGCCTGGATCCCAACGCCCAGCCGGCCTGGGAAGGGTTGGACTATTGTGAGGCACAGGAAGAAGGAGAGTGAGGTGCCCATGAAGGTAATCGTTTGGCAGGGGGTCCGGGGAGTACCTCCTCCTCATCACCGGGGCCTTGGTCCTCGCTTTGGGCATGGACCTCTTCTTGATGCCCTTTAGGACAGCTCCCAGCCATCTAGGTGGGCTAGCCATCATCATCCACCATTACCCGGGCCTCCCCGTGGGGGTGCTCATGCTTCTAGTGAACGTTTTCCTCTATAGTCTGGCCGTGGATCTCTTGGCCCCTTGGTTGCCCACCAACCTGACCCAGGACCCCCTTCTAGCCACGGTTTGCAGAGGTATCCTGATGGGGGGCAGGGGATGTACACCGGGCAGGAACGGGAGATACACCTCTGCGTGGTGACCCAGGGAGAGGTGAGCCCTCTGAAGGAGTTGGTCTACAAAGTCGATCCTCAGGCCTTCCTCATCGTTAGCCCAGCAAGGGAGGTAGTGGGCCGAGGGTTTAAGCCTCTGGAGGAGCACCCCTGAGGCCGCCAGTCCTAAAGTCTCGTTCTCGGAAATGCGAGAAACAACTGAATATTTGGATACAAAGAGAAAAAGAGTTCAATTTTATGATACAATATGCAAACAACTCGCTCTTAACTTATTTCATTGCTCTTGAATCGATTTGCACTTTTGTAACTTATCGGTTATCATATAGACTGTTAGCACTCTTGATTTGAGAGTGCTAATAGTATGGGCGAGGACCAAAGCCCTGAAGAGGGCTTTGGTGGGAATCTTTACTCACTACTAGAGATGGAGGAGGATAGAATGACGGTTAAGCTTAAGCCCTTGGGCGATCGGGTTATCGTGGAGCCCATCGAGAAGGAGGAGACCACGGCCGCAGGCATCTATCTGCCCGAAACGGCGAAAGAGAAACCCCAGGAGGGGTTAGTCATCGCTGTGGGCCCTGGCCGTCTCTTGGAGAACGGCGAGCGCGCGCCCATGGGGGTGAAGGTCAAGGATAAGGTGATATTCGCCAAGTACGCTGGGACTGAGGTGCCATGGAAGATAGACGACAAGAAATTCCTCATCCTGAAAGAGAGCGAAATCTTAGCGATTGTGAAGTAGTCCAAAAGGAGGAGAGTTATGCCTAAGCAATTGGTATTCTCAGAGGAAGCGCGTGCCAACCTCAAGAAAGGGATGGATATACTGGCCAGCGCGGTAAAAACCACGTTGGGGCCTAAGGGGCGGAACGTAGCCTTGGATAAGAAGTTTGGCGCCCCTACCATCACCCATGACGGGGTGACGGTGGCTAAGGAGATCGAACTAGAGGAGCCCTACGCCAATATGGGGGCTCAGCTCCTCAAGGAGGCGGCTACTAAAACCAACGATGTGGCTGGCGATGGCACTACCACGGCCGTCATCTTGGCTCAGACCATCGTCACCGAGGGGCTCAGAAACGTGGCCGCCGGTGCCAACCCCATGATCGTCAAGCGAGGGATCGAGAAGGCCACCAAGCAGGTAGTGGAGGCTATCAAGGCCCAGGCAAAGGAGTTGAAGCACAAAGAGGAGATAGCCGATGTGGCTGCTATTTCCGCCGCGGATAGGGAGATCGGCGAACTGATCGCCGAGGTAATGGACAAAGTAGGGAAAGACGGGGTGATCACCGTCGAGGAGTCGAAAGGGTTGGCCTTCGAGAAGGAGTATGTGGAAGGTATGCAACTCGATCGAGGCTACATCTCTCCCTACTTCATAACCGACCCAGAGCGGATGGAGGCCGTCTTGGAGGAGCCCTATATCCTGGTCACCGACAAGAAGATCTCCGCAGCCACGGACATCGTCCCCATCTTGGAGAAGTTGGCCCAGGTAGGGAAGCGAGAGATCGTGGTCATCGGGGAGGACGTGGAGGGCGAGGCGCTAGCCACCTTGGTCATCAACAAGTTGCGGGGTGTCTTCACCGCCGTGGCTGTGAAGGCTCCCGGCTTCGGGGATCGGAGAAAGGCGATGCTTCAGGATATCGCTGTTCTCACTGGGGCTACGGTGGTCAGCGAGGAGGTGGGCCGCAAGTTGGAGTCGGCCACCATTAACGACTTGGGTCAGGCGAACAAGGTGATAATCACCAAGGATGATACCACCGTCATCAGCGGGAAAGGCGAGGAGGCGGATATCAAGGGCCGGATCGAGCAGATAAAGGCGCAGATCGAGACCACCACCTCCGACTATGACCGGGAGAAACTCCAGGAGCGACTGGCCAAGTTGGCTGGTGGCGTGGC
>JAUVHF010000178.1 GCA_030593425.1 Anaerolineales bacterium | reverse complement strand
ATGATGGTAGCCATATACAAGGGGAGGTAGAAGCCCAAGAGGAGAGTTAGCGTCCCCTCCACAACCCCCAAGCCCGATGGCGTCAGAAGGCTAACAAAGCCCACCACCCAGGCTATGGCGAATATCCCGGTCACTACCGGGAATGGCGGTGGGGAATTAGATATGGCCTTGATCAAGTGATAGGAAGCCAGACCTTGGATTATCCAGAAACCACCCCAAAGGGCTAGCTGGCCCAGTAGATACCCATACCCCCAGTTGAGATCTACAGGCTCCTGCCCCACCAATCGTAGGGCGAAATTAAACCCCCTTCCCAAGAAGGTGGGATGCAGAAAAAGCAAGCCCAAAGGGAAAAAGAGAAGGACCGGATATAGTCCACTCAAGCCCGGGATCTCCCCCCAAAAAGGTAAGGTGAGTATAAAGAGCATCACCCCGGAGACCACCTGAAGTATCAACTGTAAGATTATACTGGCACCGGAGACCGCCTGGGTAATCCCCTCCCTACCGCTCAAGTAAACCAGGCCCAAGATACCCCATATCTTCCCTGGAATGTACCGGCCCAATTGAGACAAGAAGAAGATGCGAAAACCCTTCCGGTAACTCAAAGGGTTGCCTAACCGAACTAAGATCAGTTTCCACAGGTAAGCATAGAAAGAAGAGGCCAGCAGCATCAGGGAGCAAGCGATAGCGAAAGCGGGGTAATCGAGGCTCCAGTCGTAAGCAGAGATCTGGTTCCAACTGCTATAAAGGTTGCGCAGCAAAAAGGCGAAAATCAGGCCGATAACGGTTATCTGCAACCCCCGCCAGAGAAGGGTTCTCTTTCTTCCCGATGCCAACATCGAACTATCGGCCCTCACGAGAGTGCTTTCCCCTCAACCACCCGCCCTTTGAAAGAACGATAGGCGATCGACGATGGATCTAGCGCTCCTCAACACACGCTTCACATCTTGGGGGCTCCGCATGCTGACCATCGTCCTAGCGATAAAGCCGGGCCGGAAGTAGAACTCGCGATAGGCTTGCACCCGGGCCCTCTCCACCTCCTCTCGACTCAACTGATCCGTCTCGATGAGGGAGTTCTCGGCGGCGAAATCACTCCACTGCTCATAGATGAGCCAACCATTCTCTTCACAGATCTCATATAGTTCCGTGCCTGGATGAGGGATGACGATGGCGAATTGAGCGCTGTCAGGGTCCAACTCCTTGGCGAAATCGATGGTCTCCTTAATGGTCCTCTGGTCTTCACCAGGGATGCCGAAGAGAAAGAACGCTTGGGTCTTGATCCCTAACTCCCGACATATGCTGAACGTCTCCTTGGTTCTCTCCAAGGATATCCCTTTCCGCATAGTCTCGAGGATCTGAGGTGAGCCGGACTCGACGCCAAAAAGGATATAATGGCAGCCCGCTTCCTTCATAGCCATCAGTGACTCCCTATCCACGGTGTCCACTCGCGCTTGACAAAGCCATTTCACCTGCAAGCCCCGCTCTACCACAAGCCGGCAGATCTCCAGCATCCGCTTCTTGTTCAAGGTGAGACAGTCGTCATCGAAGTATATCTCGTCGACGCCGTAATCCCGCACCAGTTGCTCCATCTCCTCGGCCACATTGGCTGCGCTCCGGGCTCGGAATCTGTGCCCATAAAGGGTCTCGGGCCAAAGACAATAGATACAACGGTACGGGCAGCCTCGCGAACTCACCATGGCTGTGGGCCGCTCCCCGGAGTAGAGAGCCCCCCGGTATCCCTCGCCTTTCACGATGTGGCGGGCCGGGAAGGGAAGGCCATCCAGATTCTCGATGGGGGGGCGAGGCTCATTAACCCAGATCTGTCCGTTCTTTTTGTGCGAGAGACCCTGTACCTCCGAGAGATCGTCGCCCGCCTTTAACGCCAAAGCCAGTTCTCTGACTGTCAACTCAAACTCCCCGCGGCAAACGGCATCGATAGCCTCGTTCTCGGCTAGGATATCCCGGTGGAAGAAGGTGGCATGCGAGCCAACTAAAGCCACATAGATATCTCCCCCCCTCTCTTTCACCGCTTCTGCCGTTTCTAAGTCGAAATCGATGGAGGGGGTAGAACATTCGATGATAACTAGACGGGGCTCGATCTCGGCTGTGGCCTCAGCGAAGTCGGCAATGGACATCTCCTCCATCACCCCATCGAGAAAATGGACCCTGAAACCGACCTCCTCAAGCACTGCGGCTGTGTAGGCCAGATAGATGGGGTATTCGAGGTATTTGTCCGCCCTCTTGTGGGGCCAGCGGACATCAGAACGGGCGCCATAGCCCGGCCCGGGCCAAGGGGGATTGGTAACCAGAACCTTCATCCCCTCCACCCTCCTAGCCTAGATAGCCTTCACACAATCGCACAAAGCGGTCGGCGAGGCTACGCCACTCAAACCTCTCCTTAACCAGCCTTTCGCCCCGGGCACCCATCTCTCGACGCCGATCATCGTCAACCAAGAGATGGCAAATCTTCTCCGCCAGATCCTCATGATCCCCCGGGCGATAGAATACCGCTGCTTCCCCCTCCCCTGTTACCTCTTGGAGCGCTGGAAGGCGAGGGAGGACGGCGGGGACGCCACAGGCCCAGCACTCGAACTCCTTCAAGGTGACGCGCCCTCGCGCCGAGAGGACATCGGGGAGGATCACTAGACCCAGGTCGCTAGCCGAGATGTACCGAGGGACCTCTCCCTGAGGCACCCACCCCGAGAAGTAAAACCTCTCCTCCAGACCATACCTTCTGACCCTCTCCTTCAAAGCGGGTACAGCGGCGCCATCACCGACCAACCAAAAAGAGGTTGCTGGCTCTCTCTCCACCACCAACCGTCCCGCATCCACCATCAGTTCGGGTCCATCTTGGGGGTCGATCACGCCGTGGAAGATAACGACATGTTTGGCCCCGGGGGCGTGACGCTCACGCAGGGGCTGGCCATCGACCGGTCGGAAGATCATGGTATCTACCCCATCAGGGACCACATCTATCTTCTCCAATTGAGCACCGAATCGGCTGGCGATATCCTTCATGCTCTGGCTGATGGTGATGATTTTGTCTGAATCCCTGATGCTCGTTCTCTCCATTAGCCGACCCACGCCCAGTATGGCCGGCAACCATCTGGACCGGTAATCTTCTAGGTACTCGAAGAGGAGATCGGTTAAGTCCAGAACCACCAGGGTAGTAGGTTCGAACCTCTTTGCCAAAAGGGCGCCATAGCCAGCGATGGAGTTGTGAGAGACGATGAGGTCTGGCTTCAACCTTCGAGCATAGTTAGCCACCCGCAGGATGCTGGGGGGGAAAGCGATCATGTATTTGGGCATCTTCCAACGGCCTAGACGGTTCACCCCCTGCACGGGCAACCAATCGGCGCACCCCAACTCCCGGATGGCTTCCCCCTTCGGCACAGCGATGGAGGAGACCACGTGAACCTCGTGTCCTCGGGCCACGAAGGCCCTTATGACACTAGATATCCTGGACGTGCCCCCGCCGCTCATGGGTATCAGTTTCTCGAAGATCGTGACCAGAACCCTCACGACAAGCCCCTGATGCAGCCCTTTGTCCCAGCCCCAAAAAGGAAGCCTTTTTCAGACAATCTGATTTCCTCCAGGATCCAACTCTTGATAGAGATTCTCAAACTTGGCCACTTCCCTCTCCCAACTGTACCGGACCAGGAGCTTCTCCCTCGCCCGTTTGCCTAGGCTCTCCCTCGAGGCTTTATCCTGCATCAAACGAAGAACCAACT
>JAUVHF010000110.1 GCA_030593425.1 Anaerolineales bacterium | reverse complement strand
CACCCCTTGCAGGTTGAAGGCCCTGGCTAGTTCCAACTTATGGGCTATGCTTTCCGCGTTCTCCAAAAAGATGGTGTGTTCACCTTTCTCATCCTGATGGGTGAACAAATAGGTATGAGTCCCCTCTAGGTATTGCATCCCCCAATCCCTGAGGGAAGATAGCTCCATGGTTAGGGTCTGACCAGGGGTTACCTCCTCTGAGGGGAGAGCGATCTGACTACCCAAGAGCCCCAGAGCCTCCTCGTAGGAGAGGGAAGCCTCTTGATCTCCCACGCGGTCGCGGGCCTGGGCGGAGAGGATGAGGCGAACCTTGTAGCGATCCACTACTCCTAGGGCATAGTTCAAGACCGCTTCCATCTGTCCACCAGGAAGGTAGGCCTGGGGGAGAGGAAGGGCCGACAATTGGAAACCATCTACTACGCTTCCCAGCGCCTCCCAATCGTACCCCCCTGTATCCCAGCGATCCTCCGCTATCTGCACCGGGGTTTCCACGCTCACGGTTAACAGTTTCTCTTCGGCGTGCAGTTGATCTGCCAGCTCGGTGATGAAGGCTGTGAAGTCCTCTCGCAGGGAAAGGCCTATCCCGGCGTAGTCGATCCCAATGCCAGCGTAGTCGTTCTCCACTACCAGAGCCACTATCTCTTGGACATGGTTTCGCCTCACAGCCTCGTTCACCAAGATGTTATGAGTGAGATCGTCCCGTATCACCCCGTGCACCCTGTTCTCCAGGGTTGGTATGACCACATAGTCTCCTACTTGGGCCAAGGGACCGATCTCTCCTCCGATCGTCGCTTCACCAGTTAGCCCATCGTTTTGGAGGAAGAGGCCTCGAGCGCTGACCCTAGCCAAAATATCGCTCTTTGCCCCTGCCAGCGTACCCCCTTCGCCCAACTCGGCAGCCACCGAGGGGAGGCGAAGCCTGGTCTGCATAACCGCTATGCCTCGGGGGAGGGAAGAGAGCCAGGTCTCTATCGTGTCGTCCTCGGGGATGATCTTATGGGGGAGCCACTGCCACTCCTCGCCAGTCCATTGGTAAATGTCCAGTGTGGCCAGTGGCTCGGCGTCGTTAGGGATGGGAATGGTTAGAAGGGAGGCTTCTGGCATGAGGCCCCTCACCTCCAGGAGATAGAGAGGGCTCTTCATATCCAGGTAAGGAGGCATTAACTCCATAGCATCCTTCTCTTCTGTCTCCCCCGCAAGGAAGTCTGGGCGAGGGAGGGAAGTGAGACGCACCCGGATGCGCTGGGAGAGCCCCTGAGGCAGAATAGTGAGTTGCGTTCCGTCGGGATCTACTAACGAGCCTCCAGTCAAGGCGATGGTGGTGAAACCCGCGGCCAGTGCCCGATCGACTAGAGAGATGGGGGGCAAAAGCGCGGTCAAGATCAAGAGGACGGGGATGAGCACGAAGTTGATCAGTTGCCCCGTCCGTTCCCCCTCCAAAAGGATCTCCAAAGCCTTGATGAAGGGACTCTTCTCTTCGTTCATAGAAACCATTTGCTCCTTTCTCCCCTTTTGGACGGGCCTATTATAGCCTTAGGGCGCTATCTTGTCAAACTGTACTAGTCCCTTTTCTTCCGCCTTCCCTTAGGTTATAATTAGAAAGTTCATATGGGAGGTATAATGGAGATCAATTGGTATGGCCATTCCTGTTTTCGGCTGCGGAGCAGAGGGGGCGTGGTGGTCACCGATCCCTATGGCAAGGAGATGGGGTACACTCTACCGCGACTGCGAGCCGATATCGTCACCATCAGCCATCTCCATCCGGGCCACAACTACTTAAAGGGGGTAAAGGGCTCCCCCAAGGTGATCGACGGGCCCGGCGAATACGAGATCCAAGGGATATTCATCACCGGTATCGCCTCCTACCACGATAGGCGGAAGGGTAGAGACAGGGGTAAGAACACCATATACCTCTTCGATTTTGAGAGACTCACCGTTTGTCACCTGGGCGACCTGGGGCAGGTACCCACCCAGTCTCGGGTGGAGGATCTGAGCGATATAGATATCCTTCTCGTCCCCGTGGGCTCCCATACCACCATAAATGCGGCCGAGGCCTCGGAGGTGATAAGCCTCTTGGAGCCGCGGGTGGTGATACCGATGCACTATCGGACCGAGGCTATGGGTGAGTCCCCTTTGGACTCAGTGGATAGGTTTCTCAAGGTGATGGGGGTGAAAGGGATCCCCCAAGAGAGCCTCAAGGTGACCAAGAGCACGCTGCCCGATGATATGCAGGTAGTTGTCTTGGAGCCAAGGGGGTGAAGGAGAGATGGCATAAGGCTCTTCGATGGGAGTTTCACCATTGGTTCCGCCCCCGTAAACATCGATTGTCTGGTTATTGGGGGTTATAATCTTAGAAAGGCGAAAGATCGGTGGACCAACGACGAATAGAGAAAGCGGTAAGAGAGATCATCGAGGCCTTGGGGGAAGACCCTAAGCGGGAGGGGTTAGTCGAAACCCCTCGCCGCATGGCCGAGGCTTATGAGGAGATATTCTCTGGGCTTACGGAGGATCCCCTTGAGGTCTTGACCGTTGGCTTCTCCCAGCCCCAGAACCAGGAGATGGTGGTCTTAAGGGATATCCCCTTCTATTCCGTTTGTGAGCACCACTTTCTACCCTTTCACGGGATGGCTCACGTGGGGTATATCCCCGTGGAGAGGGTGGTGGGGATCAGCAAGTTGGCCAGGGTGGTGGAGATCTTGGCTCGCCGCCCCCAGATGCAGGAGAGGCTCACCAGCCAGATAGCGGAGACGATCATGGAGGGGCTCAAACCGAGGGGGGTGGGGGTGGTGATCGAAGCGGAACACCTCTGCATCACTATGCGAGGCATCAGGAAGCCGGGTAGCCGCCTGGTTACCTCCGCCACGCGAGGCATCTTCCGTACCAGGGCCGAGACCAGAGCGGAGTTCTTCTCCATTATAGGGGGGCATCGGGTATGAGTTTTAACCTCCGCTTCTTGAATCTGGACACACCAGACAGGCTTCGGGTGGAGATGGAAAAGATCGGGGCCCACCCTGGGGGGATCAAAATCATGGTCCCCAAGGGGCTCTTCTATGCCGTGAAGTTGGAGGGGGTGAAATTCGCCGCGGCCAATATCATCAAACAGGAGATGCTCTCCCAGGGCGGCGAAGCGGTCTTGGCCGGGGATATATACTTTGGCGAGAGGCAGACGAGCGATGTGTTGCTTCTGGGTACCCAGCGTCACTATGAGGGGCTGATCAAGAAACTCCGTGGCCAACCCTTAAAGAGCCTGGTGGCCGTGGCTGCCGAACTTCAGCAGGGGCTGGCCCATTATCTTGGGGAAAGGAGTCCCCTCACCATAGGCGATACGACCTTTCACTGGGAGAAGAGGACCTATATCATGGGTATCCTCAACCTGACCTCTGATTCTTTCTCCGGCGATGGTCTCTTGGGTGATGTTGATAAAGCAGTGGCTCGAGCCCGGGAGTTCGTCTCCCAGGGGGCCGACGTCATCGATGTGGGAGGGGAATCGACCAGGCCGGGTTCCGAGCCCCTCCCCGCCGATGAAGAGATGAGGCGAGTCCTGCCCACCCTCGAGAGGTTAGTGGGTGAGATCGATGTCCCCATCTCCATTGACACCTATAAGGCGGAGGTGGCAGAAGAGGCCCTTTCCGCTGGCGCCAGCATGGTCAATGACGTTTGGGGCTTGCGGATGGATCCGGGTATGGCCGCTCTGGTTGCCAAGTGGCAGGTTCCGGTGATCATCATGCACAACCGGAGCCGACCCAAAGACGCCATTCAGACGGAGAGGTTGGGGGGACGTTACCTGGGAGTGGAGTACCGAGATCTCATGGCCGACATAATCCGGGAGTTGAGGGAGAGCATAAGGTTGGCCCTGGAAGCGGGGGTGGACCGGGACCAGATAATCGTCGACCCCGGCATCGGCTTTGGGAAGACGGTGGAACAGAATCTGGAACTCCTTTCCAATCTGGCGGAACTGAAGGTATTGGGTCATCCTATCCTTGTGGGCCCCTCTCGCAAATCGTTTATCGGTTATACCCTCGATCTTCCGCCGGAGGAACGGTTTGAAGGGACAGCGGTGGGGGTGGCTCTAGCCATCGCTGGGGGGGCAGACGTAGTCCGCGTCCACGATGTGAAGGAGATGGCTCGAGTGGCCCGCATGACGGACGCGGTGGTGAGAAGGGAAGGGGCCTCGAAGGCTTAGGGCAAACCCATCTGAGGAGTACGATGTCCTTATCCTCACAGGATCCCGTGGGATACGAAAAGACCACTTTGGATAACGGCCTACGCATCTTGAGTTCGACTATGCCCCATACCCGCGCGGTGAGCATCGGCTTCTTCATCGGTGTGGGCTCCCGCTTCGAAGATGAGGAGGAGAACGGCATCTCCCATTTCCTGGAGCATATGCTCTTCAAGGGGACGGAGAAGCGGCCCACGGCCAGGGAGATCGCCGTAGCCATCGAGGGAGTGGGCGGGGCCATCAACGCTACTACGGGGCGGGAACTCACCACCTACTGGGTAAAGGTCCCCCAAGGGCATCTGGCTTTGGCTATCGATGTCCTGGTAGATATGTTGCAACGCTCCAAATTGGAGGAGGAGGAGATCGAAAAGGAGCGGCGGGTGATCATAGAGGAGATCAACATGATGCTCGATCTCCCCGGTGACTGGGTCCACCTCCTGCTCAATCAACTAGTCTGGCCGGGTCACCCTCTAGGGCGTGATGTGACCGGTACCAAGGAGAGCGTAACCAAGATAGATAGGGAAAGGATGTTCCGCTACCTGGCCCGCCATTATCATCCTGCCGATACGGTAATTAGCGTAGCGGGTGGAATAGAACATCAAGAGGTAGTCGGGGAGTTATCCTCGGCTTTGGAGACTTGGCCAGGTAAGGAAAGGGAGGCCTATCTCCCTGTGGAGGAGGCTCAGCGTGAGCCGCGAGTCTGTCTGGGCTATAGGGAGACGGAGCAGGCTCACCTAGCCCTCAGCCTTCAGGGGATACCCCGCTCTCACCCTGATCGGTTCAATCTGCAACTCCTCAATACCGTCTTGGGTCAGGGGATGAGCTCTCGGCTCTTCCTGGAGGTGAGAGAGAAGCGAGGGTTAACCTATAGCATCAGTTCGTACGTGAACTACCTCTACGACACAGGGAGCATCGGCGTCTCCGCGGGGGTCGATCCCCGGCGCATCGAGGCTGCCCTGGAGGCGATCTTAGGGGAACTGGATAGGTTGCGGCGGGAGCCTGTGCCCGCTGAGGAGTTGAAGAAGGCCCAAGAGTTCATGAAGGGGCGTCTCCTTCTCCAGATGGAGGACTCCTTGGCTGTGGTCTCTTGGTTGGGGAGGCAGGAGATATTGGAGGATAGGGTCCTCACCATCGATGAGGTCCTTGCGGCTGTAGATGCTGTTACCGCGGAGGATATCCAACGGGTGGCTAGCGAGCGGTTCCGAGAGGAGAGCCTCAATCTGGCTGTGGTAGGCCCCTTCCAAGAGGAGGAAAGAGTAAGGAGCCTGCTTAGACTCTAAAGGGTGGATTCTCTTGCCCCCAAAAGTGGGGGTCG
>JAUVHF010000182.1 GCA_030593425.1 Anaerolineales bacterium | reverse complement strand
GGTATTGCCGACTCCCATGACGTGACGGGCGGTGTGTACAAGGCCCGGGAACGTATTCACCGCAGTATTGCTGACCTGCGGTTACTAGCAACTCCGCGTTCATGGAGTCGAGTTGCAGACTCCAATCCCAACTGAGACCGGCTTTTTAGGATTAGCTCCGCCTCGCGGCTTGGCAACCCGTTGTACCGGCCATTGTAGCGTGTGTGTAGCCCAGGACATAAAGGCCATGCTGACTTGACGTCATCCCCACCTTCCTCCGAGTTTTCTCGGCAGTCTCGCTAGAAAAGTATAACTAGCGACGAGGGTTGCGCTCGTTGCGGGACTTAACCCAACACCTCACGGCACGAGCTGACGACAGCCATGCAGCACCTGTGCACGCTCCCCGAAGGGTCGGTCCCCTTTCGGTTCCCTACCACGCGCATGTCAAGCCCTGGTAAGGTTCTTCGTGTTGCATCGAATTAAACCACACGCTCCGCTGCTTGTGCGGGCCCCCGTCAATTCCTTTGAGTTTTAGCCTTGCGGCCGTAGTCCCCAGGCGGGATACTTAATGCGTTAGCTGCGGCACCGATGGGGTCAATACCACCGACACCTAGTATCCATCGTTTACGGCGTGGACTACCGGGGTATCTAATCCCGTTTGCTCCCCACGCTTTCGCGCTTCAGCGTCAGGTACAGCCCAGGAGGCCGCCTTCGCCACTGGTGTTCCTCCCGATATCTACGCATTCCACCGCTACTCCGGGAATTCCACCTCCCTCTGCTGTCCTCAAGCGTCCCAGTATTGGACGCACCCTTCCGGTTGAGCCGGAAGATTTCACGCCCAACTTAAGACGCCGCCTAGACGCCCTTTACGCCCAATAAATCCGGATAACGCTTGCGTCCTACGTTTTACCGCGGCTGCTGGCACGTAGTTAGCCGACGCTTATTCCTCCCGTACCGTCCTTCCTCGTCCGAGAGAAAAGGGCTTTACGATCCGAAGACCTTCTTCGCCCACGCGGCGTTGCTGCGTCAGGGTTTCCCCCATTGCGCAATATTCCTCACTGCTGCCTCCCGTAGGAGTCTGGCCCGTGTCTCAGTGCCAGTGTGGCTGTCCGTCCTCTCAGACCAGCTACCCGTCATAGCCTTGGTAGGCCATTACCCTACCAACTAGCTGATAGGCCGCAGGCCCCTCCCGAAGCGCCGGAGCCTTTAATCCCGCAAACGAATGCGGGACCACATGGGGTATTAGCCACCGTTTCCAGTGGTTATCCCCCTCTTCGGGGCAGGTCACCTACGTGTTACTCACCCGTTCGCCACTAACCAAGGAACCTCACGGGCTCTTCCGGGACGAACCCTTCCGAAACCCGATCAACAGTCCCTCGGTTCGTTCGACTTGCATGTGTCAGGCACGCCGCCAGCGTTCATCCTGAGCCAGGATCAAACTCTCCGTTAGAGTTTCTCAAACTTAGGGCCCAAGGTCAGTGCCTTCCTACCACTCTTCAGTTGTTAAGGTACAACCTTCTGCGCTACGATAGTAGCACAGAAGAGATAAGTTGTCAAGAGGGAACCAAAAACCGCCGCTTTGCGGCGGAGGTCAAAAGCCTATCTAGTTGTGAGCGCCTTGTTGGCTTCTACCTCCCTTCCCTCAATTGTTGGATCTTCTCATCAAAAGACGAGCGAGATCATCCTAATCCAATAGGATTATACCACAAAAAGGGGGGGTTGTCAAGCGCTGGGTATCGTCACATCCGAAATAGATTGCGGATGGCCTCACGGTGCCAGGCCAAGGCCATACCCGGCACTCACATCTCCCTCTGCCCCTCAAGGGATCTGGTGAGGGTAACTTGGTCTGCGTACTCGAGGCTCATGCCAAGGCTTTCTTCTCTGGTCTCATCGTAGCCTTAATAACGGTGGAGAGGAATTCGCTTCGCTCGAGAATCTCAAGAAGAATGGGCTCTCCTGATGCTGTAAATGTACTATCACCGAATCCACCTTCTCAGCATGGTTAATCTTCCCCTCAGTCGACATCTCCAACAGCAAAATGTCTTCTCCCTATCATAATGGATCTTCATACCGGTTACTCAGTTCTCCCCTCGTCTCTCTCAGATTAGGGCAGGTATGGAAACCTGCCCTACAGCTTAGGCCAAGCCTATATCTCCCTCCGCCCTTCAAGCGCCCTGGTGAGGGTAACTTGGTCGGCGTATTCCAGGTCGCCACCCACAGGGAGGCCGTGGGCTATGCGGGTGACTTTGATAGGGGAGGAGGAGAGCAGTCGCCGGATATACATAGCCGTCGATTCTCCTTCCAGACTGGGGTTGGTGGCTAGGATCACCTCTTTCACCGGGTCCCTCTCCAGGCGGCGGAGGAGTTGCACTATTTTGAGGTTTTCGGGACCGATGCCCTCCAGGGGGGCGATGACGCCACCTAAGACGTGATAGAGCCCTTTATACCCGGTTCGCTCGATGGCCATGACGTCCAGGGGTTCTTCTACCACGCAGAATAAAGATCGGTCGCGCTCCTCATCGCGGCAAATATCACACGGGCTCGCCTCGGTGATGTTGTAGCAGATCTGGCAGGTGACTATCCTCTCTCGGAGTTCGCCGATGGCTTGGGAGAGGGCTTTGGCTTGCTCTTTCGGTGCCCGCAGGAGGTAGAAGGTGAGGCGAGAGGCGGTCTTAGGCCCGATGCCGGGGAGACGGCTCAGTTCCTCCACCAAACGGGCTACGGGTTTGGCCAGCCTGCGCATGCTAGATCAACCCTTGGAGGCCGCCGGTGAAAGCGCTCATCTTGTCAGCCGCCAGTTGTTGGGCGCTCTCGATGGCTTCGTTTATGGCCGCTATGATGAGATCTTGGAGCATCTCCACATCTTCCAGGACGGCGGGCTCGATCTCGATGGATCTTATCTTCTGGTGTCCGCTCATCACCACCTTGATAGCGCCACCGCCAGCGGAGACGGAGACCGTCTCTTGCCCCAGCGCCTCTTGGGCCTCTAGCATCTTAGCTTGGAGTTCTTGGATCTGCTTCAGGGTGGGGGGGTGTTGTCGTGCAGGTCGCGCCTTTCTCTTGGCCATTTTTCCTTTCCCTCCCTGGCTCCCGGCCTGTCATCGCCGGGACAGGCTGCCATCCCTAGACCCTGTCGGGTTGGGGACAGGGCGTACCAGCCCGTCCTGGTACGACTTGGGCCAGGGGGCAGGCAGGATGCCGAACGCACCTATGGTTCTGGCAGGGGACCCTTCACTTCAGTGATCTCCCCTCCCATCTCCAAGGCGGCCTTGATTAGGGGGTCTTCTTTTACCGCCTCGAAGTCGCGTTTTTTGGGTGACTCCCGTCTCCTCTCCCTATCAGCCAGGAGCACACACTCGATATGGTAAGGCTGCCCCGTCGCTTGGCTTAGGACCTCTTCCACTAGGCCCTTACACCTGGGCTCTTCGATGCGCCCCTTGTGGAAGGGGTAGTAGAAGCCCAGGACTACTACCTCCTCTTCCACAGCCACAGGCTGGCAGGATTTCAAGAGGGCTTCCACGTGCATGTTCCGCTTCTTTATCTGGGTCAATAGCCCCTCCCAGAGGTTCTCAATTCGCTCCAGGGCCTGGGGGTCTTTTGTCTCTCTTGAAGGGAGCGTCTTATCT
>JAUVHF010000105.1 GCA_030593425.1 Anaerolineales bacterium | reverse complement strand
AACTCTTTGGCTATGGCAGAGAAGGTCTCTTGGAACCGCTCTTCCATGAGGTGGTTCAATTCGGCGATCATCTGGCGTAGAGATCGATCGGCTTTCTCTAGGTCTTCTGCCTGAGAAGTGAGGAAATCGTGGCGGCTCTTGATCTTCTCGTACTCGGCTGGCGCTTCTATGTTCACAGGGCCTATCTTACGTAGCCTCCGCTTCAGCCTCCTTATCTTCTTCTCTAGCCCCTGAGGTATCTGGGAGATAGAGGGTAGGGAAACCAGGCGAGCGTCCATATCCGGGGTTAGTTGCTGGGGTAAAGGTGCCACGAGGTCTTCTAGGTCGGTCTCGATCTGTCCTCGCAAGGCGGCGAGCCTATCTTTGGATCTCTCTACCTCTGATACGGCTTGGCTATGCTCCACCTCACACCGGTGGAGATCATCGCGGAGATGGGTCTCCTCTCTTTCCTGGCGGTGTCCTTTTCTCTCCAGAGCGGTCAACTCTTCCTCCGCCGGTTCGATGAGGCCTTGAAGAGCAGTTAAGCGAGTTGCCAACTTCTGGGCCCGTGCCTCCAGCGTCTCGACCTCCTCGGTCAGGGTCTCGATCTCCTGGGCGAGTTCCCTCTTTCGGGCTTCCTTGGCCTCTATCTGGGCCTCCAGTTGTTCCAGGTTCTCCTTCCTCTCCTTGAGCAGCGCTAGATGGGCCATCGATTCTTCCCCTTCAGCCCCCCAGGTGGTCATCCGTTCCTGGAGCCTGGTCAGTGCCGCCAGGGTATCCTTCTCCTGGGCCTCCGATCGTTCGACTTGAAGTGAGAGGTCAGCGATGGAAGCCCTGATCTGCTCCAACTCCTCTCCCGCTTTGGTCTCGATGGTTTGCCGCCATTCCACCTCTTGGAGAAGCCTCTCCAAACGGTTCTGGTGCTCCGAGAGATCGCCTTCCTTGGCTCCTAGGCGCTCTCCCAGTTCCTGCTCGCTCCTCTCCAGGGCTTGCATCTCCGATAGTAGCCCATCGTGTCGCTCACTCTCCCTTCTCAGGTGCTCTTGGATATGGGGCTTCTCCTCTTCAAGAGAGGTCATCTCCCGCTCCAGGGCCCGTTCGAGTCCCTCGAACTGGGGGGCACCGGCGATGAGGGCTCCCTGGGGGGTTAAGAGTTCGCCCTGCAGGGTCACGAGCTGGAAACCGGCTGCCTCTTCCTGATGAACTCTCTTGGCGGTGGCTAGGTCTTCAACGATGAGGGTATGACCCAGAAGGGCCTGGAGGAGATGGCGGAAACGCTGGGCGGTCTTTACCTGGTCGGAGGCTAGGCCCAGGATGCCCGGTTCGCGGGGAGGAGGGGGCGTCTGGGAGGCCTTTATGCTATCCAAGGGGAGAAGGATGGGCCGATCCTCTATGAGCCTCTCCGCATCTTTCCAACTCCGAACCACTAGGCCTTCCACAAGCGGCCCCAGGGCCGCTCGAAGGGCGGCTTCTAAGGGGGGAGGCACCTCGATGAGGCTGGCCAGGGTGCCTAGGACGCCTTCCTGGCTGACCGCTTTGGCCCCAGGCCGCGCGGAGAAACCTCGCCGCATCTTGCTCAAAACCTGGTAGCGAGCCTCCGCCTCTTCCTCCTGGGCTTGGAGCCTGTTTTGCCGCAGAAGAGAGTCCTCGAGAGCGGCCTTTTGTCTCTCTCGCTCCTGAGCGAGAGCCCCCCTTTCCACCTCTAAGGTTCGCTTTTCCCTCTCCAGTTGGGCTACTATCCCCTCTAGGTGGGATATTTGAAGGCGGAGAGCGGTCAAAGCCTCTCTCTGTTCATCCTTCTCCTTTTGGAGGTCTCTCTCCCTCTCCCGGATTTGAGAGAGTTGGCTGCGGAGTTCAGCGGAGCGGGTAGCCAACTGGAAGGCCAACTCCTGGGCCTGGGAGAGTCGCTCTTGAAGGGAGAGGGCTGATGAATCTAAATCTAGTTCTTGGACGCCTAGCCGCTGGTTCTCGCTTCTACGAGTGAGCGAGGCCAGTTCCTCATCGATCTCTCCCTCTTGTCTCTTGAGGAGACGGAGCCTCTCCTGGCTCACAGCCAAGCCCCTGAGGAGACCTTCCTGCTCCTGGCGGAGAGCCTCTCTCTCCTTTCGCCAGAGGGCCAAACTCTGAGCCAGTTCCTCCTGTCGGGAGTCGATGACTTTCAGTTCCTGGGACAATCCTTGGACTCTGTCCCGGAGCCCCGCGAGGGCCTCTCTTTTTTCCTTCTCTACTCTCTTTGCCCCTTGGAAGGCGGCACTCTGGCGTTGCCACTGGTAGCCGTACCAGACCTTGAGGTTCTCTTCCAGTTCCTGGGCGGCGGCGTCGTACTGGGTGGCTCTCTTCGCCTGCCGGCGGAGGCTCTCCAGGTGAGGGGTGATCTCGGCGATTATGTCGTTGGCCCGGCGGAGGTTTTCCTTCGTGGCCTCCAGTTTCCGCAGAGCACTGTCCCGTTTGCTTTGGTAGATAGTGATCCCCGCTGCCTCCTCGAAGAGGGTACGTCTCTCCTGGGGCCGCATGGCGAGAGCAGCATCGGTTAGCCCTTGGCTGATCACCGTGTAGGCCTTGCTGCTCAACCCCCCCTTGGCCAAGAGTTCTACGATCTCTCGGCGCCGGACTCGGGTTCCGTTGAGGAGATACTCGTTCTCGCCGGAGCGGTAGGCGCGCCGACCGATAGTAACCTCGCTGTATTCGATGGGCAGCCAGCCAGAGGTGTTATCGAAGGTGAGAACCGCCTCCGCCATCCCCAGCCGGGTCCGTCCCCGGGAGCCGGCGAATATGAGATCCTCCCCCTGCCTGGCCCGGAGGCTCTTGTAACTCTGTTCGCCCATCACCCAACGGATAGCATCGGCGATGTTGCTCTTGCCCACGCCATTGGGCCCCACGATGGCCGTTATCCCAGCGTTGAAGTCGAAGGTGGTGCGCTTAGCGAACGATTTGAAGCCTTGTAGTTCCAGATGTTTGAGATACATTATCGCCTACTAGATAGAGAGCCCAACAATCCAAGACCACAATATGTAGTGGTCATCTCTTCGCTGTGGATAGTATAGGGGGGATTCTCGCTGCTGTCAACTCCATCAAGAAGCGCGGGTTCTAGTCATCCGAGGCGATCTTCTCCAGGGCCTGGCGGGCAGCCTCTTGCTCGGCGGCCTGTTTGGTCGTTCCCTCGCCTCGCCCGCACAGTTTTTCTTCGATGAGAACCTCAACAGTGAAGACCTTGTTGTGGTCTGGGCCACGCTCGTCGATGGTGCGATAGAGAGGCGTGGACTGGAACCTCCTCTGGGCCTCCTCTTGGAATAGACTCTTGTAATCCCTCAGTTCTCCCTGGGCCACGATCTGTTCCGTTTCCGGCTCCAGGAAGCGGAGTATGAAGCTCTCGGCGGGCTTGAGCCCCCCGTCCAGATAGAGGGCTCCCACCAGGGCTTCGAAGGCGTCGGCCAGGAGGGAAGGTCGCTCCCTGCCTCCGCTCTCCTCCTCACCTCGGCCCAGGTAGAGATAGCGGCCTAGACCTAGGGCCTGGGCGAAGCGAGCCAAGGTCTCCTCCTTCACCAGTCCGGCCCGCAGGCTGGTCAGTTCGCCCTCGCGCATCTTTGGGTAGCGGCGGTAGAGGTAGTCGCCGGCCACGAAATCCAAGAGGGCATCCCCCAGGAACTCCAGACGCTGGTTGTCGGCGGAGGGGAAGGAGGGGTTCTCATTGAGATAGGAGCGGTGGACGAGAGCCTCCCTGAGGAGGGAATCGTCGTCGAAGGGGAAGCCTATGACCTCCTGCAACTCGGTTAGTGTAGACATAATCCAAGCCTATTTCTAACTAGGTCAATATGGGTTCCAGCGATGGTTAACATAATGGGACATAGTTCACTCCTCAAAGGCCTTTAGGAGAAGGCAGGCGTTATGCCCCCCTAGGCCGAAGGAGTTGGAGAGGGCTATCTTCACCTGGGCGGGACGGGCTTCGTTGGGAACATAGTCCAGGTCGCAGTCGGGGTCGGGGTATTCGTAGTTGATGGTGGGGGGGATGATCCCCTCTTGTATGGTCTTGACAGATATGATGGCCTCGACCGCTCCTGCCGCTCCCGAAAGATGGCCGATCATCGATTTGATGGAACTGATGGGCACACGGTAAGCGTACTCTCCAAAGATATCTTTTATCGCTTCCGTCTCCGCTTTGTCGTTGAGGATGGTGGAGGTGCCATGGGCGTTGATATAGTCCACCTCCTGGGGCTCGATCTGGGCTTTCCTGAGGGTCCTGGCCATGGCCAAGGCTGCACCGCTGCCCCCTTCCGGGGGAGCGATGATGTGATAGGCATCGGAGGAGCCGCCATAGCCGATGACCTCGGCCAGGATCCGGGCGTCCCGCTCTCGGGCGCTACTTAATTCTTCCAGGATCAGCGCTCCCGCTCCCTCCCCGAAGACGAAACCGTCCCTTTGGGCATCGAAGGGGCGGCTAGCCTTTTGCGGTTCGTCGTTGCGTCGAGAGAGGGCCCGAGCCCGATCGAGGCCCCCCATTACCAGGGGGAGGATGAGCGCATCGCTGGCCCCAGCGATCATCGCTTTGGCATCGCCCCGACGGATGATCTCCCAAGCCTCCCCGATGGCGTTGGTCCCTGTGGCACAGGCGGAGGCGATACAGAAGTTTGGCCCCCGGGCACCGGTCTTGATGGCTATTACCCCGGCAGCGATACTGGGAATCATGGCCATGGTGGAAAGGGGACTCACCCGGCGTGGCCCTTTTTGGGTCAGGATCTCATGGGTGGCCAGGGCTGTCTCTAAGGCGCCGATGCTGGTGCCGAAGAGCACGCCGATCTGGTCGGCTTCAGAGTCCAGGGGTAGTTTGGCTTGACCCAGGGCTTCCATTGTGGCCACCAAGGCAAACTGGAGGAAGAGATCCATACGACGGGCTTCCCGGGGAGCGATATATTTCGAGGGGTCGAAGTCGCGCACCTCGGCGGCTATTTTGGTTTGGAAATCCGAGGTGTCGAAGCGGGTCAAAAGGTCTACGCCCGACTTGCCAGCCACCAGATTCCGCCAGGTGGTTTCTACGTCGTGACCCAGAGGGTTGATGGTCCCCATTCCGGTGATGACTACTCGTGTATGCATCGATACTCCTTGGGGCTCTTTAGGCCGCTCCCCGTGAGGGAGATCACGGTTACGCTTTCTAGACGTGGCGAGAGTTGTTTGAGGGCGGCTACGGCTACCGCCGAGGTGGGCTCCACATATAGCCCTCGCCTGGCTATGATATCTCGGGCCTGCAAGGTCTCTTCGTCAGTGACAGCCAATATCCGTCCCTCCGTGGCCCGTACCGCCTCCAAGATCTCTGTCCCACGGATGGGCTCTCTTATGCTTATCCCCTCGGCCACCGTGGGTTGCGGTTGCATAGGCGCGCGCCGATGGAAGGCTTCGTATAGTGGTGCGCAACCCATAGCCTGCACACCATAGAGGCGGGGCATCTCTTTGATGACTTTCGCTTGTAGGAGATCCGTAAAGCCCCGATAAAGGGCCAATAGGTGGGTCCCTTGCCCTAGGGGAACTATGACCTTTTCTGGGGCCCGCCATGCCAGAGCCTCGCATATCTCGTAGGCTTCGGTTTTTATCCCTTCCAGGGGTAAGGGGTTCCAATAATGACTGGGGTAATAATCCCTTTCGGCCGCTTTTTGTGCCGCCTGGGCGGCTCTCTCGCGGGGGCCGGCGATGGAGATCAGTTTGGCGCCGTAGGCCTCGATCTGGGCCAGTTTCTCAGGGGAGGCGTGGGCGGGGATGTATATTTGGGCCTCGATACCGGCGCGGGCGCAGTAGGCGGCCAGGCTGGCTCCGGCGTTCCCCGAGGAGTCCTCCACCACCC
>JAUVHF010000155.1 GCA_030593425.1 Anaerolineales bacterium | reverse complement strand
TGTGGCCAAGGCCGGCGCAGAAGGCTACTTCGCCATCGGTGTCCTCCAAGACGAGAGAGGGTTAGGAATAGTTATAAAGATGGAAGATGGCTCCCCCCGCGGTAGAAACCCGGTGGTCATAGAGACGTTATACCAACTAGGGTTTTTGAACCGAGGGGATCTAGAAAGGCTCAGCATCTACTATCGCCCCCCGGTCAAGAACCGACATGGCCGGGTGGTGGGAGAGATCAGAGCCAGATTTAGACTTCAACCCCAAGAGTGAGACTATGCATCTCCTGAGCACGTGGCTCAAAGGTGAAGAGAAGGCTCTTCAACGATTCTCGATGCTCGGCTCAGGAGCCCAGGATAATCATAGCCACCGTTCAGATAGTGAGCCCCTAATGGATTCTAGCCTCCTTCGGGAAGAGATCGCGAGTTTTGGAGCCTCGCTGGTGGGCTTCGCAGATATAAGAGAATTCGCCCCTTGGCCCCAGGCTATCTCCATCGCCGTGGCTCTAGACCCGATCATCATCAAAGGGGTGAAGAATGGCCCCACACCCGAATACTACCAGGAGTACTTGCGAGCCAACACGATGCTCAACGAGATCGCCCAGAGCACAGCGCGGCTCCTCCTTGGGGCTGGCTATCAGGCTGAGGCCTTCCCGGCCACCATTGCGGGTAGCGACAAGTTGCAGGGGTATGAGCGAACCCTGAGGGCAGCCTTTCAGCATAAGACAGCAGCCACCCGTGCCGGGCTAGGGTTCATAGGCAAGAGCGGGCTTTTGACCACCCCCGACTTCGGGCCCCGCCTCCGGCTAGTCACCGTCTTCACCGATTTGCCCTTTCCCACCGGCCAGCCTATCCTTGAAGGGCGATGCGGATGCTGCCGTCTCTGCGTCGAGGCTTGTCCTGTAGGAGCGATAAAGGGCCGAGAGTGGCGAGCGGGTATGGCCCGAGAGGAACTCCTCGACGCCCGTGCCTGTCGCAGGGAGGCCAAGCGGCTACTCAAAGAACGAGTGGGGGCAGATGAGGTCGTCTGTGGGATATGCGTCGCTATCTGTCCCTGCGGTCAAATGGTCAGCGCTAATCCACAAGAGGACAGTTGACTATGGAGAAGATCTCATTGAACGGCACCTGGCAACTCCTGCCCGTGGAAGAGTTCAAAGAGGACTACTCTGCAGAAGAAGGGTGGCTTTCGATGGAGGTTCCCAGCCATTGGCAGGAGCACCCGGAACTCGAATCGTATGCCGGCAGGGTGGTGTACAAAAAGGAGTTCCCCTTCAAGAAGCGAAGGGGTAAAAGGTATCGTTTGCGCCTCAACGGCATCTTCTACTGGTCCACCGTCTATCTCAACGACCACCTCTTGGGGGAGAACGAGGGCTACTTCTTCCCTCAGGAGTACGAGGTGACCGCTCTTCTAAGGAAGGAGAATACCCTACTAGTGGAGGTGGACTGCCCGAACGAGGAGAGGAAGACCGAGAAGCGGATGATCACCGGCGTTTTCTCCCATTGGGACTGCCTGGACCCGATGAGCAACCCGGGAGGCATATGGCTCCCGGTTGAAATCCTCGAATCGGGCTCAGTCTATGTCAAGAGACAACGCTTTCAGATGATAGAGGTTTCCCACGAATCCGCTCTCGTCTCCGCTCGCCTCCTCCTTGACGTCGCCCAACCGCTCTTCGCCAAGGTTCGGATAACTTTCACCCCCCGTAACTTCCCCGGCCAGCCTCAAGCCTGGGAGAAGGAAGTAGAGTTGGCTGAAGGCGAAAACGAGTGGGAGACGACCTTGGAGATAGCCAACCCTCGGCTCTGGTGGACCCACGACTTGGGCCACCCCAACCTCTACCGAGTGACGGTAGAAGTGATCACCGGTCGAAGAACCCGGTCGGATGAAGTGCAGTTCAACTTTGGGCTCCGTACCTTCGAGATGCGAAACTGGATAGCCCATCTCAATGGAAAACGGCTCTTCTTGAAGGGGAACAACTACCCACCCGGAGACACCCGTCTGGCCCGCATGAACTACGAGGCCTACCAGAGGGACCTGCGACTGGCTAAGGAGGCCCATATGAACATGTTGAGGGTGCACGCCCATGTGGAGCACCCCGCCTTCTACGAAGCGGCCGCCGAGGTGGGGATCCTCTTGTGGCAAGATTTCCCCCTCCAATGGCACTACCGCAAAGAGGTCCTCCCCCAGGGGTTACGCCAAGTGGAGAAGATGATCGGCCTCCTCTTCAACCACCCCTCCATCGTCATCTGGTGCATGCACAACGAGCCCCTCTGGATCGCCGAGACCACGGAGGCCCTAGCCGGCCGTCGAACTTTCTTGCGCTGGAACTTCCTGCGGATGCTCTGGTCCCTCTTTGTCTACTCCTGGAACCGGGAGGTGATGGACAGCCGCCTCAAGCGGCAGGCAAAGAGGCTGGACCCCATCCGCTTCGTGGTGCGCTCTTCAGGCGAGTGGGCCCTTGGTCTGTGGAGAGGTGGTACCGATGGCCACCACTACCATGGCTGGTATCCCGCTTCCGGGCCCCGGCGCGCTTTCGACAACCTCCGCCGCCGCTCCCCCAAGAATATCCGCTTCGTCACCGAGTTCGGAGCCCAATCCCTTCCCAACTATGAGAGTAGCATCAAATTCATGGACCCTGACCTGGAGAGGACCGATTGGCGCCACCTAGAAGAACGACATAGCCTACAATGGGGCAATATGCAACATTGGATAGATATGGAGGCTTACGAAGAGCTCCCTCAACTCATCGAGGCTAGCCAGGATTACCAAACCCAGGTCAACCGTTTTTTCATCGACAGGCTCCGTTTCCATAAGTATCGCCCCACGGGCGGCGTGCTAGCCTTTCTTCTTTTGGACCCTAATCCGGCCGTCCAATGGTCGGTCATCGACTATTGGCGGGTTCCCAAAAGATCCTACTACGCTCTAAAGCACGCCTTCCACCCCCAGTATGTTTTTACTCTGTTAGAGAAGGACATCTTCAAGGTCGGGGAGGAGATCGGTGTGCCCATCTACATCGTCAACGATAGCCAAGACAACTATGATCAGGTAGAGGTCATAGCCGAGGTCTTCAACGCCTCAGGCGTTCGGACCCTCCACGCCGCCTTCCCATCCCGCCTTGAGGTTGACAGCGAGGCTGTGTTGGTGCAAAACCTGACCTTGCGTTTCCCTTCGCCTGGAGAGAGGAGATTAGTTCTCACCCTGCGATACGGTCAGGAGAGGTTCCAGAACGAGTATCGACTCCCTATAGAAAGGACCGGAGATGAGCGAGAAGCGCCCTTGGCAGATTTTGGAGAGGAAGGTCATCTACGAAAGCCCCTGGATCAACCTCCATCTGGCTAAGGTACGGCTGCCGGACGGAACGGTGATTCCAGATCACCACATAGTGGACTACCCGCGGAAGGCGGCCGGAGTGGTGCCCATAGGAGACGACGGGCGCATCCTCCTCATAGACCACTACCGCTTCATCACCGACAGTCGAGGGTGGGAGATCCCGGCTGGTGCCATCGAGGAAGGGGAGTCAACAAAAGAGTCTGTGCTCCGCGAATTAAGGGAAGAGACAGGGCACGTAGCCCGCTCCCTCATCAAACTGGGACGATACCACCCCTCCTGCGGCTCCAGCAACCAAGCCCATCACATCTTTGTAGCCCGGGGGGTGACGCCCAGCGGGGCCGCGCCCTGCACCAACGAGGTGCAAGATGTCCGCTGGTTCCAAGCGGAGGAGGTAGAGGAACTCATAAGGGAGAACCTGATTCTATGTGGCCTCTCCTTGACCGGGCTTCTTTGGGCCAAGGCGCTGGGTTTCATTTAGAGAAAATGGATCATCTCCTGTGAAAGGCGGTCAAAGAGAGGATGGGAAATCTGCCACAGCAGGCCAAAAGAGCGCTAAAGCGGAAGGAGTGGTTCCCCGAACCTGGAATACTTGACCGAGCGCGAACAGTTATCCTCCCCTTCTGCCCCCGCTACATCACCAGCAGGCGGAAGGCCATAACTTTGGGCCACCTCATCATCTTCACCAAACCCCAATATTATGACCCCCGCTCTCTTCAGGGCCTTGCCGTCCTAGCCCACGAACTGAAACATGTGGAGCAGTACAGGAGGGAAGGTCTTCTGAGGTTCCTCTGGCGGTATCTCAGCCACTGGTTGAAGGTGGGGTACGACCAAGCGAGGCACCCCTACGAACGAGAAGCGACCGAATTCGAGGCTTGCGTCCAGGCCCAACTCCAAAAGGAACGGCCCACCACGTAGC